>JAIRLP010000108.1 GCA_031259365.1 Rickettsiales bacterium | reverse complement strand
TTCCACCCATCACATCTTTACCCAACTGGTTAAAGAATACGATTTCATCAATACGGTTGATAAATTCAGGTCTGAAATGTTTTTTAACTGCATCCATACTTGGCAAATTACTGGTCATGATAATGATTGTGTTTGTAAAGTTTACAACACGTCCCTGACCATCTGTCAAGCGCCCATCATCCAGTATCTGCAAAAAGATATTAAATACATCGGGATGCGCCTTTTCAATTTCATCGAATAATATCACCTGATAAGGACGGCGACGCACGCTTTCTGTCAAAGCACCGCCCTGTTCATAACCAACATATCCTGGGGGACTGCCGATCAAACGCGATACGGAATGAGATTCTATGTATTCACTCATGTCAATTCGTGTCATGGCTGTATCGTCATTAAACAGATAATCTGCCAGCACCTTTACAACCTCGGTCTTGCCAACACCAGTCGGCCCCAAGAACATAAATGAACCAGCCGGTCTTCGCGGATCAGATAATCCCGCACGTGAACGACGAATCGCACGACTGATCACAGATAATGCATGATCTTGTCCCACAACGCGTTTACCTAATTCATCTTCGATATTCAGCAATTTGGATTGTTCTTCGGTGGTTAATCTATCTGCGGGCACGCCCGTCCATTTACTGACAACAGCTGCAATATGTTCTGGCAATACAGTTTTATATTCTTTCGATTCATTGTTCAGTTGTTTGATATTTTCTTCCAATTCTGGGACCTTGCCATATTGCAAAGCAGATGCTTTTTCATAATCCCCATTTCGCATGGCAGTTGTAACTTCGGCCTTGGCGGCATCCAGCGCAGCCATCGCATCAGACAGTCCACGCATTTTTTTCTGTTCTTCTTGCCACCGGGCAGTTTGCTTTTTGGATTCTGCTTCGGTTTCTTTGATCAGCCCTTCCAAATCTTTTAAACGTTTTTTAGATTCTTCATCTTTTTCTTTTTTCAATGCTTGCTGTTCAATTTTCAACTGCATCAAATAACGATCCGTTTCATCCAGCTTGTCTGGTTTGGATGCGATTTCAATACGGACACGGGCCGCAGCTTCGTCCATCAAATCGATCGCTTTATCTGGTAAAAATCTGTCTGTGATATATCTATTGGACAAGCGCACAGCCGACACCAGCGCAGCATCTGCAATACGCACACCATGATGTCCTTCGTATTTTTCTTTTAATCCACGCAAGATTGAAATGGAATCTTCGACCGTTGGTTCATCAACATAGACCGGTTGGAAACGACGTGCCAGTGCCGGATCTTTTTCAATATACTGTCTGTATTCATCCAAAGTTGTTGCCCCCAGGCAATGCAATTCACCACGTGCCAACATAGGCTTTAACAGGTTCCCCGCGTCCATGGATCCTTCGCCCTTGCCTGCACCCACCATTGTATGCAATTCATCGATAAATAAGATAATACCACCATCAGCATCTTTGACTGCTTTCAGGATAGCCTTTAAACGTCCTTCAAATTGACCTTTGAACATGGCACCTGCCATCAGGGCACCCATATCCAAAGACAGTAATTTTTTATTCAGCAAGTTTTCTGGAACATCGCCTGAAATAATTCTGTTTGCTAATCCTTCAACAATAGCTGTTTTTCCCACTCCTGGATTACCAATTAAAACGGGGTTATTTTTGGTACGTCGAGACAGCACCTGAATGGTGCGACGGATCTCTTCATCACGACCTATGACAGGGTCCAGTTTGCCATCAGCTGCCAATTTTGTGAAATCTGTTGTATATTTCGCAATGGCCTGTTCCGGTATTTCCTGTAATTCATCTGGGTTCATTCTTGTACTCCTTGTAACTTTGTATACCTGTTGCCCTTTTATGTAGTTATAACTTTTTTAAATTCAAGCTTGACTTGTCAGGTTTTTTATTATAGATTAAAGCGCAGTTATTAAAGGATTATACTATGCCACGCGTATGTAAAGTTACAGGAAAGAAAACACAAGTTGGGATGAACGTATCTCACTCTATGCGCCATACAAAGCGTACTTTCTTGCCTAATTTGCAAAAATTAAAGTTCCACAGTGATATTTTGGGACGCGATTTCTCATTGCGTATCTCAACAGCGGGTTTGCGTACATTGACCAAGCACGGTGGTTTGGACGCTTATGTAATGGCAAAGCCGGTTTCCAGATTGACAGAAGACATGGCAGCTGTTAAAAAAGCAATTGAAAAGAAAGCTGGAAAGCCAGCGAAACCCGAAAAGAAACCTGCACACAAACCATTGCGTAGTGCTCGTCTGGTAAAAAAAGTAGAAGCTAAGAAAGCTGTAAAATAAAGGATTAAAATTTATTATCAATGGTGCGGATGCGCCGGTTTTGATGAAGTAGAGTGTACTGAACGCACATGGCCGGAATCAAAAACAAGCAGATGCGATATTGTAATAAATTTATTGTCACGGCCTTGTGGCGGAATTGGTAGACGCGCTTGACTCAAAATCAAGTTCTGCAAGGAGTGTCGGTTCGAGTCCGACCAAGGCCACCAAAGTTTTAATAAACGTTTAAATACGTAACATTTGTGAAGGGGGTGAATAAACCCATGGTAAAAGTTC
>JAIRLP010000035.1 GCA_031259365.1 Rickettsiales bacterium | reverse complement strand
ATTGTCGTTTTACTGTACCAAGGACGCGGCGTTTCAATCGGGGAATTTTTCCTGATTCAAGGATTATTTCGTATCACTGCGTTTTTATTTGAAATCCCATCGGGGTACCTGTCTGACGTGTTTTCGCGGCGCAAGATTTTGATTATTGGGGCTTTTGTTCAAGTGCTGTCAATGTCTTGGCTGTTTTTTGCCGAAGGCTTCTGGGGCGTTTTGTTATGCGAAACGGGACTGGGGCTGGCGTCTGCTTTATTTTCAGGAACCAAAGAAGCGTATGCTTTTGACTTGTTGAAACGAATAGGGCGTGAAAAAGATTATCTGCGCGAAAATGGCAGTATTCATACTTTTTCCCAAGTTGCGACTTTTACAGCGGTTTTGACAGGCGGCGCATTGTACGCGATCAACGAAAATCTAGTGCTGGGGGCAGAAGTACTGTCGGCGTTAATCGCCCTGGGTATTTTCATGTTGTTGCCAGAACTGCGCGAAGTACGACGCAAAGTCGTTCCAGAATCCAGTCCTTGGCGGGACTGTTTGTCGATTGTAAAAATGTCAGTCAAGCACCCTGAAATTAAATGGCTGATGATTTTCCCAACGGTTTATTCGGGCTTTACGATTATATTGCTGTGGATTCTGCAACCTGTTATGCAGACGGCATTGGTACCAGTTGCTTTGTTCGGATTCTTTGTTGGAATCAACCAAGGTTCCAGGGCGGTCTTTTCAAAAATATCGCACAGGCTGAAGAAGTTCTTGGGTGTCCGTTCGTTGCTGTTTATCTGCATCGGGGCATTGTTCGCGGGATTTGCCGCGGCAATTGCGGCCGTCTATGCAGCGGGTAATATGACGCTGGTGTATGCGATAACCGCATTTATTGCGATTATCCCTGCAACCCAGTCAATGTATGGGCTGGTCTTCAAAGATTATATTCATCATAAGATTCAATCAACAGAACGCGGAACGGTATTGTCTGTTTATTCTATGTTTAATATGGGGATATCGGGATTGATGATGATTCTGGCCAAGCCTTTGTTGGACAATGTGGGTATTGTTCCAACAATGCTTGTTTGTTTGGTTGTCCTGGCGCTGATATTATTCCCGCTGAAAAAAGTCTTGACCATCAAAGGGATACAGGATGAGTAAGAAATCCCACTAATCGGCGTGATTTGTATTTTCTACCGCTGGATATCCCCCATGTCAAATACGCAAGGCAATTTTGTGCGGCACTCTTCATACAATGGTATCATCAAGGCTCTTATATCCGGGTGCGCCGCGCGGCTGATGGCGCGAAGCTGAAAAATGTGCCGCCATTCGCGAAAGTTGCCGCCGACATTTATTTCTGTTTTTAGTGAATTTGGCAATACCGCCCTTGCTTGCTGCGGGGTCACGCCGTCATCAATCATTGCAAGATAAGATTTCTCAGATTGCCGAACGGCATTTGTCCAATTGTTTCGAGCCGTTTCCGCCCAATCATCCCAAGTGCTTGGTTTTATGACTGTAATTTCCTTGCCGAATTTGTCTTTGCCATAATTACAATATCTTGTGCTTTCCTGCAAGAACGAAGCAATTCTGTGGCGGACAATCTCGTGAGAAACGCCGCGGTCGGTAATGAATTTGACAACCATATTTCCAAATTCCAACACGGCCCCATGATTTCTTGTGGAAATCATTTTTATAAACTTTTCAGAGGAATCTTCTGAAATTTTATCTTCTGATTTGTATGCAGTTCTGCCAGCCGATTCTATCAATTTAGCCTGCGTTGTCCATTCGTCATTCGTCGCCGGAGATAATATGGAATGAGATTGTTCTATGATTTTCATGTCATTTGCCTTTTATGTTGTTCTCTCTAACCCCCCCGGATTGGTAGAAAAAAACCGCCATAAAAGAAGTGGTCGGGAAGTTGATTAATCATATTATGCAAAATGACTTCGCTGCTTTTGGGTTGCCCCTGTTGTATAGCAAGCGACTTCCCGACCATGTAAAGGCCAGGACACAACGGTGCAGAAAACACCGCCACACCAGATATCGGTGCAACTGCACCGTGCATAATAAGGACTAATCACAGTCCTGAAAGCCATATCTCTATGGGATTCGTCAGCAGTCTAGCAATAATTTGGCAAAATTGCAAGTATTGCGCCACGCTGATTGCTGGATTCTAATTTATGAATTAAAAACCAAAATACAAAGTATTTTGCCATCCCTTCGCAGGCAGATTCGGACAGTGAATAATGATTAGCAATTATCATGGAACAGGTTGCACTTTTGCGACAAGTTTGATATCATTCATACAAAAGGAATTTATTATGAAGGATGATTTTCTAAAGGAAATGGAAGCTCGTGGTTTCCTGTATCAGTGTTCTAATATGGCTGGGCTGGAAGATGCGATGGCAGCTGGCTCAATAACTGCATATCTGGGATCTGATCCAACTGGGGATTCATTGCACATTGGCCATCTGGTGCCAGTGATGATGATGCGTTGGTTGCAAAAATTTGGACACAAACCATTGATGTTGGTCGGTGGCGCAACTGGTCGTATTGGTGATCCATCCGGTCGTGACAGCGGTCGTCCAATGATGACAGAAGAAATTTTACAGAAAAATATCGAAGGGTTAAAAAAATCCTATTCTAAATTTATCAAGTTTGGATCTGGTAAAACGGATGCAACAATGGTTGATAATTATAATTGGATGAAAGACGTCAGTCACTTGGATTTCTTGGCACAATATGGGACAGATTTCACAGTTCCACGTATGTTGTCCATGGAAAGTGTGAAAAAGCGTCTGGAAACAGGTATGACTTTCTTGGAATTTAACTACATGACATTCCAGGCGGTGGATTTCTTGGAATTATATCAGAATCATAATTGTGTTTTACAGACTTGCGGCGCTGATCAGTGGGGAAATGCGATCATGGGGATCGAATTGATCCGCAAGAAACTAGGTAAAGAAGCCTTTGTTTTATCCACGTCCTTGATTACAGATTCACAGGGGAATAAAATCGGAAAATCCGCAGGAAACGCGATTTGGGTAAATGAAGACAAGACTTCCCCGTATGAATACTATCAGTACTTTCGCAATACGCCGGATGACTTGGTTGAAAAATTCTTGAAGATCTTTACAGAAATTTCGTTGGGTGAAATTGCCAAATTAGCAGAATTAGAAGGCGCTGAATTAAATGAAGCCAAAAAGATCTTGGCCTTTGCGGCAACAGAAATCGCCCATGGAACCAAGGCCGCCCAGGAATCGGCCGATGCCGCTGCCGCCTTGTTCAGTGGCGGAGACGCCGTAAATGCGCCAAGCGTTGAATACAAGGTGCCAAGCACAGTTCCAAACATCATTGATTTCACAATCGCTGTTGGTTTGTTTCCTTCTAAGTCAGAAGCACGACGCACAATCGAACAAGGTGGGCTGTCTGTGAATGATCAAAAGGTCACCAGTATTGATCAAGTTGTTCTGATGCCTTCAAGTGGCATGCATTTAATGTTACGCAAGGGAAAGAAAACTTTCCTAAAGGTCATTATAAAATAAATATTAAACCTTACATATGTCATCCCGTAACCGTCATTCCGACGAAAGTCGGAACCTAGATAAATAAAAAGAACGAAGCACAACACGGGACCCAGGTGATCAAGCAAGGGATATATTATAACCTGGGCCCCGGTGTCAAGCACTGGGGTGACATATAGAAAAAACGATTATTTTGATGGCGTTTATATGAAATTTATTACTACATTGATCTTGACTGTTTTTGTAACCAGCGCCTTTGCTGCGCCATCGGGTGAACTGTCGCGTATTAATGCTCAGATCGAACAAACGGAACAACAAAACAAGCAGCTGGAAGAAAAAGTAAAGACTTCGGACAGGGAAATTGAAAAGACAAAAAAGAATTTGGTGCGTGCAGCGGACAAAGTAAGCGAATTGGAAGAGCAGCGCGGGGCCGTCACAAGGAAAATTGCCGATTTAGATAAAAAAAGAGACCAATTACAAACGTCTTTGGCAAGGAACCATGAACGTATTGCCGATGCAGCGGCCACTATTTTGTTCGTGTCGCATCATCCCAGCTTTGATACTGATAATATGAGAGAGTATGTTTTGACCTCGGCAGTCCTGTCTGGGGCATCAGAAAGGTTCAATGACGAAATCCAACAAGCGACAATCCAAATTGAAGAGCTTGCCGTCATTCGTGAAAAGCGTGCCATCGAAAAAGAAAAGCTGGATCGTACAGCTCAGAAATATGCGACCGAGAAAAAAGATCTGGATAAACTGTTGCGAACCAGAAATGCTCAGAATGAAAAATTAAGAACTGAACAGACGGCTTTGCAGAAAAAGCTGCGTGATTTATCTGCTCGCGCAAAAAATATTTCTGAATTGTCAGCAGGTGTCGGCAGTTCCAAAATGTCCGGGGATTCCAAATTCAGTTCTCGTAAATTAAATCCACCGGTCAAAGGACGCCTGGTTGTGTATTATGGTGAAAAGACAGCCTTGGGACTGGTTTCCGATGGGTGGAGAATTCGCGCCCGCGGCGACGCCTTGGTTGTGGCGCCCGCCGATGGCGAAGTTAAGTTTGCAGACAGCTTCAAAGGTTTTGGCAAGGTTATCATCATGTCTCATAAAAATGGCTATAACACAGTTATGACCAATATGGGCAGTATTGATGTTTTATTGGAACAAGAAGTCTTGGCTGGTGAACCGGTGGGGCGCATGAACGCAGACAGACCTGAAATGTATCTGGAAGTTCGTCGTGGCAACAAAGCCGTGGATCCCGCAAGGTTGTTCAAGGAACCTTGATTATCACTGATTCCCGTTAATACGCTGGGTCTTGTATAAAAATTCAAGCACGCGATGTTGAGTTCGCATCAAAGTGCTTAAAAAAGTTTTCTCGTATTCTTTGCGACTGCCAGTATTTTTATTCTTGATTGCATCAATATATAACTCTCGGTCACCATTGTGATTAAATAAAAGTGGTGTAAAACCATCTTTCATCAGTATCCAATTCATAATCATTCTAGCAGTACGTTTATTTAGATCTTCAAAAGGTTGAATTGAAACAATATCATAATGGGCTTGGAAAGCTTTTGTTATCGGGTCAATATCTGTTCTGGATAGGTAATATTGCAATTCATCCATTCGATGATAAATAACAGCAGTGTCCGGTGTTGTTATATTTAATGATTGCAAGTCTGCTTCGGTTAATCTGATGGCGCCGCCATTTATGTCTGAACCCGCGCTGATTAATTGATGGATCGTTCTTATTTGATAATTATCAATAGTTTCTGTTGTGATATTTGTATTGATATAATTGAAAGAAGTAGCCAAGCAGTTTTTGCGCATTTTTTGTTCTTTGCTGTAATACAAATATTTTGGATCCTTTGGGAAAAGTTTTTCATTTTCTTTTAATAACTGACTTTTGACCCATTGGTTGTAATTCATCCAAATCGATGTATTAGACAATATGGCAAGTATATTGTCTCTGTTTTGCTTTACGTTTCTTCGAATATCAAACTTTGGCATGGCCGGTTCTTTGGGCTGGGTTATACATAATATAGTACATATGTGTTTTTTGTCAAACAATATGTCAAAAAATAATAAAAAATCGTGTTGCGGGATTTTGATTTATGTTCTATGATTCTTCAGATAGGAAATTTTTAGGCAAAGGATAGGAAAATGTTCAAAAAAATGCTGATTTTGATGGCTTTGGTTGTTCCAATGACTTCTGTTATGGGCGCAGAAAAGAAAAAAGAAGAACCTGTGGTTCATTTGACTGACGCCCAAATTTACGAAGAATTAAAAAAGTTGGCCATGGTTTTCGAAGTTGCACGTGAAAACTTTGTCGAAGAGGCTGATGAAAAGAAAATGCTGGAAGCCGCCATGAACGGGATGTTGGGCGCTTTGGATCCGCATTCTTCATATCTGTCCATGGATGATTTCAAGGATTTTAATGATAAATCGCACGGTGAATTTGGCGGTCTGGGAATTCAGATCACCAGTGATCGTGGCGCTGTAAAAGTTATTTCACCGATTGATGATACGCCAGCTGAAAAGGCCGGCATCAAAGCAGGGGATTATATTACCCACATCGATGACGAACAGGTATTTGATATGACTTTGAATCAGGCTGTTAAAAAAATGAAGGGCAGACCTGGAACAAAAGTAAAATTAACCATTGTCTCTGATGGTAAAGAACCAAAGACACTTACATTGAAACGTGCAATTATCAAGGTAAAATCAGTGAAATTTGAAGAAAAAGGCGACGATAAAAAGATTGGTTATATCCGTATTTCTGATTTTGGTGCCACAACTTCCAAAGAACTGAAAGAAGCAATCACTGCGTTGGAAAAGAAAAAAGTCATGGGATATGTTTTGGACGTTCGTAATAATCCTGGTGGTTATTTGACAGCGGCAATTGATGTATCTGATGCGTTCTTGGACAGCGGTGAAATCGTATCCACACGCGGCAAGAAAAAGAAAGATGTTATCCGCAGCTTTGCAAAACCGGGTGATTTAACAAATGGCAAACCAGTTGTTGTTTTGATTAATCATGGATCAGCATCTGCGTCAGAAATTGTGGCGGGGGCCCTGCAAGACAATGCGCGTGGCTTGATCATGGGATCGCAATCCTTTGGCAAGGGCAGTGTTCAACAACAGAAACCATTGCCAGATGGAACAGCAATTCATATCACGATTGCACGTTATTACACGCCTAATGGAAAATCTATCCAGGGTGAAGGTATTACACCTGATGTAGAAGTCTTACAGTCTAAAGTTGAAGTGTTGGAAAAAAAGCAGAGTGTTTATTCCGAAGCTGCATTTAAAAATGCTTTGAAGAATGAAGAATCTGACAAAAAAGATAAAAAAGATGGCAAGGAAAAAGATTGGGCTGATATGACTGACGAAGAAAAAGAAGCTATGGATTATCAGTTGCAGCGCGGTATGGATATGGTTCGTGCCATGGCCAAAATGGAAGCCAAAAAGGCCGAAATTGCTGAAGAAAAAGGCAAGGTCAAATCTGATAAAAAAGAAGAATCCAAAAAAAATGGTAAAAAATAAAAAGTTATAGATAAATGCTCAACTGACAAGAATGTATCTTTTAAATACATAAAGCCTCCGTCATCCCTGTGATAACACTTCATCGTCATGGCCCCATGCAATAACAGTTCATCGTCACCCCTGCGAAGGCAGGGGTCACTTGTTTATATATGCAAGAGATTCCTGCCTTCGCAGGAATGACGATTCTTTCTGGATAATTCTTTGCGGGAATGACGATAAGGTACATTCTTGTCAGTTGAGCCTAAATAAAAAAAGTTGGGGAGCTATAGGTAGACCTTTTTATTTCTTTCTTTGTAAAATAAGCGCTTCTTGACAAGCAGATTTCAATAGTTTAAATTCGGCCCATTTTTTTATATTTTCTTGAACTTGGATGAAGTTATCCCATTCTCCTGGGAGAATAAACCAGGTGGTATATACTGCAATCAGACCTTTTTTGGTCAGGTGTGGATTCAAATTTTCCAAAATATTTGTAATTATATCAACATCATTTATATACTGAAAAACGTTAGATAAATTTATAACGTCATAGGTTCCTTTCAATTGCTTGTTAACTTCGGTGATGACAGCCAATTTGAAATTAAAAGGTGACGAAATCAATTTTTGCATTTTGGAATATTCATCCAATGTTGGCATATATTGAGAATAGTTTGATGGACGTAGCCCATTGCTGAAAATTTTACAGCCCTGCATTTCAAATAAAAAGTTTCTAACATCTTTGGATAAATAACCAGAAATTTTCTGAAAGTAGGGTATTTTATCAGTATGTTCAGCACTATGCATGCCATTTAACATTTCAATATATTGATTATGATTCAATACATTGATGGCAGCTGTTTTGATATCCATAACAACCTTGGCACAATATGATAAGTCAAATGTGTCAATGTTTTTTGCACCTGCAATACGATAGAATATAGGGGAATCACCACTTCCTGCAATTGTTAAAACACGTGCCTTATTTACGTCTTTGATACCAATCACAGAACGTAAATCTTCATTTGTAATAGTATAGGCTGCTGCATATTCAGAAAAACGGTTGTCAACAGAACCGATATATATTCCTGATGTTGTGAAGCCGCGGCGTGCAAGATTAAAATCAAACGCTTTTGTTGATGACATTATTTATATTCCTGTTTATCCAGTTGAATATAATACAGAATATTGTATTTGTCAAGTGTGTCTGATTATTCTTGCCTTGTATTAGATTTGGCGATATCATTGCCTGCGCAGATTTTAAGGGAAGAAAAAATGTCAAAACTGATAGTAGATGGTAACTGGGCGGCGGCGGACGTTGCCTATAGATGCAGCGAGTTTTCAGCGATTTATCCGATTACACCAAGTTCAACAATGGGTGAATTGGCTGACGAATGGATGTTTCAACACAAAAAGAATATCTGGGGCGCAATTCCAGGCGTAATCGAAATGCAATCCGAAGGTGGGGCAGCGGGCGCGGTTCATGG
>JAIRLP010000133.1 GCA_031259365.1 Rickettsiales bacterium | reverse complement strand
CTGGACTGCAGCCGGGCAATAAAACCAGACTTGTTATTGAAACATCATTACGTCCTTCTTATACATTATCTTATCCCGAAAATAAATTGGTGGTAAGTCTTGCAAACACAGCTGCTGGTTCTGCTGTAACACCAAAAATGGCTGCTGGCACACTGATTAATTCGGTTACCCAATCCCAAAGTGGTGATCGATTGCTGGTTACTGCCAATCTGTCAAAATCAATAAGTGAAATTCCAAAAAATCAGATCATGATTTTGGAACCAAATGGTGATAATGATTATCGACTGGTATTAGACTTTGTGGCTGGTACATCAACCGTTGCAGCTGCCGCCAGCGCCGCGACAACGACGACAACAAAAACATCCGCAAAAAAACATGTCATCGTTATTGATGCGGGTCACGGTGGCAAAGATCCTGGTTGTATCGGTAAAAATGGAACAAAAGAAAAAACAATTGTTTTATCTATTGCCAAGAAATTAAAAACCAAACTGGATGCAGCTGGATATACGACTTATTTGACCCGTAACACCGATGTTTTCTTGAACTTGGACACGCGTGCATCTATTGCTGAGAAACATCATGCCGATCTGTTCTTGTCATTGCATTGTAACGCTAATCCAAGTCGCGCAATGAAGGGCTTTTCAATTTATACGTTATCCAAAAAGGCGTCTGACGAAGAAGCTCAGAAATTGGCAGATGCTGAAAACGCATCAGATAAAATTGACGTCGATAAATTCGAAAGATATTCTGCAGATATCAGAAGTGCGTTGGGCGCATTGCAACAACATGCCTTGGCTGAAATGTCCATGGGATACGCAACTGGTTGTGCTAAATCGTTTAAAAATGCAAAAATAACCCAGCAACCTGGTAAAGACGTTCGTCAGGCACCGTTTGCGGTATTGCGTGCGGCATGCACCGGGGCATTGTTGGAATTAGGCCACTTGTCTAATACTGAAGAAGAAAAGCTGTTGAATATGATTTCTCATCAGGACAAATTGGCAGATGCAATTGTACGATCTGTTAAAACTTATGATTTCGAAATCTGATTCCTTAATTAAATTTTCCCATATAGTTCTTGCAAAAAGGACGAAAAAACATATAATTTGCCTCACAGAGAAGTGGCAGAGTAGTTGAATCCGAGTATATGAGAACAAGCATAGCGCCGTTCGAATAAATACTGGGATACGCGAAGCTTGCCGAGCGAACCTACCTGATTGGCTTACAAGTAAGAATTGACAAGCGGCATAAGTCAGCCGCACGGTCAATTCGGTACGCGTGGCAAGCAAGGCGCGTTTAGCGGCGTTCGCGTCAGCGATGCGAACAAATCAGGCGACGCCTGATGAGAATTTTTGGAGACGTGGCAGAGTGGTTGAATGTACCTGACTCGAAATCAGGCATAGACGCAAGTCTATCGAGGGTTCAAATCCCTCCGTCTCCGCCAGAAACATAGGGTGGATTGATATAATGAAACTGTCTATAAAAACTATTGATAAAGATGCAACCTTGTTTAAACAGGTGTCTAAAAATGTTGATTTCAAAGATACCGGTTGGGAAAAAGAGGTTTTGGCTATAGAACAATTCTGTATTGATACAGCTTGTTTTGGGATTGCTGCTATCCAAGTTGGTATACCAAAAAGAATTGTATATTTAAAAAACACCAATCCCGCTGGATACAAAGACAGTAAAGACTTTGAAGAAATGCGTATCTTTATAAATCCTGTTGTTGTTTCAAGACGCGGGCATACGAAATACTGGGAAGCATGTCTAAGTACAGGTGATTATATAGGATTGGTCAGTCGACCATATGAAATCGTTTTAGATTATTATGACAGGAATGCAGTTAAACGTCGTGATCTATTCCAGGGTTTCGAATCTACTGTCTTGTCTCATGAATTACATCATTTAGATGGAATTGAACATATTGATGTTGCAGAAAAAGTACTGCAAATGTCTGATACCGCAAGAATGAAATTTCGAGAAAAGAACCCATATCAAATACTATCCAAGACGTGTGATTTTGAACTGATCGAAAAAAATCAAATGGAATGTGTTTTGGGGAAGAAACGATAATATTTCTTTTTAAACAAGCAAGAGAAAGCACATGAAAAAGATACTTGTTACAATTATAGCTTTATTAATAACCACAGGGGCAAATGCAATGGATAAAGAAAACACAATATACTTGGATCTAAAGGATGGACGCGTTGTAATCGAACTGGATATAGTCGCTGCACCGAAACACACAGCCAGAATCAAAGAATTAACCAAAAGTGGGTTTTATAACGGTGTAAAATTTTATCGTGTGATTCCTGGATTTATGGCGCAAACTGGTGATCCAACAGGCACAGGTATGGGTGGTTCAGGTCAAAAATTAGATGCTGAATTTAACGATACCCCACATGTGCGTGGTGTTGTATCCATGGCTCGTGCCCAGGATGCGAACAGTGCTGACAGTCAGTTCTTTATCGTTTTTGATGATGCAACATTTTTAGATGGTCAATAT
>JAIRLP010000060.1 GCA_031259365.1 Rickettsiales bacterium | reverse complement strand
CAAAAAGCCCACCACATTAACGCCCACAGAGGCGAATTTTCCTTGTCCACGTTGTAACAGCACGGATAAGTGCCTGAACGGCGATCCGCGTTTCAAATGCAAAAATTGCGGCAAGAATTTTGTTATTGGCGAATCCACCCCAAAACTGCGCGGATATGCCAATCATCAAAAAATAAATATTTTAATGTCTTATCTTCAGCCCAATAAAACCGAAGTTTGCACCGCGTATAAGCTAAATCATGACCGGCGCAAACATATCATTGTCCATGATGGCTATATCGAAATTACGCGCCGAAATATAAGGCAAATGGCCAAAAAATCTGATGTATCTCCGACAACTTTTTATAAAATGGTTGCCAATCTGCGCGTGAGGATATTAAACATGGATATTGAAACTTTACCAGATGAATTAAAATCGGTATTAAACAATCAAAAGCTAACCGATGATTTAATTCGAACCCAATTATCGCCAGCTCAAATTCGGCAATTATTAGAACTTTTATACCAAAATTAAATTTTTAGTTATAACTCATTATACCCCGGATCGCGCGGGGTATTTTTTATCTCTTTCATACTGAACACCTTTGCGCGTGTGTGATTTTTTAAGCGAAAGGCAAAACGCCTTTTGTGTAACAAAAGCAAAGGAGGTTCCGTAATGGAGAACTTAAAAATTGAATATGTCGGGTTGTCCGATATTCGTAATTATGAAAAGAACGCAAAAACGCATGGCGACGAGCAAGTTCGTCAGATTGCGCAATCAATCAAAGAGTTCGGATTTAACAATCCGAATATATGTATATGGATTTCTTCTGTCCCAATCTATGTCATGTTTAATTATTCTTGCCGGATTTCCGGCAAGAATAACATTGGATTCTTTATAATCTTTAGAAATAACAGAACCGATGGCAGCAACACTGTTGCGATGAATATGTGCAGATTTCGTCATTTTGACGCCTTCGCCAACCCAGACATGATCATCAATTAATATGATTTGTCCGTTTGGATTTAATATTTTTTTTGATTCTTTATCCAAAATACTGTGCCCATCACCACACCATATAACGATTGATCTAGAAAACATACAATCGTTTCCTATGATAATGCCACAATCGGCATCATTTGCGTTTATAGCGCATCCCCAACAAGAAAAATTACGTCCAACTTTTATCTTTTGATTTACACCATATCCAGCATGTATATAAAAATCATTTATTGAATATGACGTTTTATCTATTTCAATAAAAACATTTTTACATTTTTCTGCTATATGTATGGTGCATCCTGCAAATTTATTAATGTTCTCTTTATGGATACGAATTAAACAATTTTCGCCGTATGATTTTATAACAAGCCCGGGGATACGCACATTCAATGCCTGTTAATTGCCATTATTATCGAACAATACAACATGGTTATTAGTGCCATTTATAACAGATTTTTTACAAACAAAAGCGTCGCGAACTTTACGTCGCCCAGAACGCGATGATATAAAACAACATAATAATCTGGAAAAAGTTTTTCTCATATTTTTACTTTCTTTGTTCACGTTCTGCAATTTTATATAATTTTGCCTCGGTCTTTTTATCATAAAGCAAATTATTATCGCATACACGTTGTCGAAAAGCATTACGACATCTTTCAGATACCCAATGCCGACCGTCCGCGGTTACCCTGTCGCGTTGTAACAGGTAATTTGTTTCATCAACCGACGGGCAAGAACCAAACCCCAACCAATTATGACAAACAAAACAATGCTTTTGTGGACATTTGGCCGCGGCTTCGGTCTTTAATGTATCACCTTCAAAGAAATTACCGATGATTTTACTTTTTGGGCACGTTAACATTTCACCGGTATTAATAATTACAAAACAAGATATCTTTCCCGCATAGCAAAAATCTTTGACCGGGCGTTCCCACATTTTTACTTTGAATCTGAATTCTTCAGAATAAAAATCTTCCCATATTCGTGCAAATTCATCTAATGAATATTTAGAAAGTAATGCCACTTCGGTCACCGCTTCGTCACGTGGCATTGACAAGTGCGGCAATGCCCCAAAATTTTTCAAACAATATTCTTTTATTTCCGGTATATATGGAATCAAGTCATCATTTGGGACAATTTCCAGTGCACATGTTCCATTGGCGGTCCATATTTTCTTACAATTTTGGGCAAATACATCCAGCAGGTTTAACCGCTTTAATTCCAGATATTGCAAACTGGCCTTGAAGAATAATCTGGAAAATGTTTCGGGCGGTAACGAAATAAATTCATCAATATTTTTGGTAATTGTTAAATTTGTGGATATGTGTAGAAAATGTCCCGCATTTAATATTGCATGCATATATTTCATTGCAATTGGCGTTATCAATGTTTCGCCCGCTGCAGAAAATGTAACCACACATGTCCCGCCCATTCGTTTTTTATCCAGGGCCTTTTCCAGATCGTCTGGGCCGTATTTCATTGGCATTATCTGTGCGCGTTCTTCATCAGTTGCATATTGACCAACATAGCAATAATGACAACGCATATTACATGGAAATGCAAATAACGCCAAATCCATATATTTAACGATTTTATCATTTATGTATTTTGTATCTGTATATTCTTGCATAAATATGGAATCCAGCGATAAATTCCCGGCGTCCGGATCTGCGAATCCATTACCACTTCGACAATATTTATATCCGTGTTTTGCACATATTTTCCTGACCAAATCGTTGTTTTTCCAATATGGATACGCCAATGCATTCCAACCGTATGGATTTATAATTTCTTTTTCGATTTTTTTGGCAGACATCGCTGTTAAATCACGATGACTTTTTGTGTGCCAACCCAATATTCCACCAGATTTCTTGATTTTGTAAAAATCTGATTCAGATAAAAATTCATCGGACTTTCCAATGTTATCACCAACAATAAAAACATAAAATGGCCACTTGTATTGTTCTAACACAGGTAACGCATCAAATATATTTTTACGACCATCAGCAAAAGTTATAACAACATGACGGTCATTATAAGAATCATAGTTTTCAAAAGTGACGATTTCAAAACCCGCGTCACGCAATGTTTGCATTTGTTTTTCAAAGGCTTGTGGGCTGACCCACGTGTTGCCTTTGCCACAACCAATATTATGATAAGTCAGTATCATTTTAATCTCCTTTTTTTACCAAGTGTGCAATGGACAACTTGTCCAGCGATTGGTTATATACACCTGAAATTTTGCCATAAGTATTATCATACAATTCAGCATCTGTACCCGCCAGTATTGCAGCAATTCCCACATGTAATCTGTCGGTACAAACACGATCATATTTATACATTGTATTCAACATTGTGTATGCTGCAAAATCAATGTCTTGTCGTGATTGGTATGGACTGAACCATCCCATACAATCTGACAGGTCAAGGTCCGTTTCATAATGTCCGGCAGATTCACAATCTGTTCTGAACAAATTTGCGCATTTTTTTATTTTGCCCAGATTGCGTTTTAGTTTTTTGCCTAATTTGTTAAGTCGCTTGCTGTGCGCACGCGGGACAGATTTTATTTTGTCACCATATCGCAATGCCATATCGTGATCCAGAATGATCTTGGCAGATGTTTTTTGAGCAACCAGATAATCAAAAGAGCTTTTTTCGCGGCAAAATACGATAAAACGTTCATCCAATATTTCAACCAATTCTGGTACATTATTAAAAGAAGATGGTAATATAACCACACGCTTGGCCTGTTTCATAATGTTCATCACTGGTGCTAAATCTTTTATCCATCGGGACAACCATGCGCCACCGCCGCCATAGACAAAATTTTCAGGAAATGTATCAGGTACCGCCCGCATATAATTTACGTTATTTCTGTCAAACCAATTCATGGTGGCACTGGCGATTAAGGCGTCACCCATATTACCGCTGTTTGGCATATATGTAAATTGACCAAGTTTTTTTAATTCGTCTAATACAGGTTTATCATCGATATTTGTAATTTTGGTTAATTTTTTTGTTTCACCCAGCAAGCGTCGGATTTTCTGTTTAATGACTTCTGACGTTTGTATTTGTTCTGTTTCGTATATGCTGGACACGTTATTTCCACTCCATCTATATTCCAGTAATACGGTTTGTAAATTAGCAATTTTTGTATATTTTTTTGCACGTGCCCACAATTCATAATCTTCTGCATGCTTGTATCGTGCATCGTATCGAAGGTTGTTTTTGTCAAGTACACTGCGACGCATCATTACCGTCGGATGTCCAACCGGCGATGATTTTATCATATCTGACAATTTTGGATATGACGGTTTTTTTTCGACCCTGTCAAAACCGTTACCAAAAATATGAAACCAAGTGCCAAGAATACCGACATTTTTATTACGTTGCATGAATTTTATCTGTTTTTCAAATCGTGTTGGCAATGATATATCATCGCTGTCCATGCGGGCGATATATTTACCCGTACACATATCAAGTCCCTGATTCAAGACGGCAACCAAGCCCCGGTTTTGTTGATTGTTTATAAATTTTATGCGTCTG
>JAIRLP010000019.1 GCA_031259365.1 Rickettsiales bacterium | reverse complement strand
GAATATTTGACTGATTCCGCCAATCTGGTTCGCAAAATGGGTCACCCTTTGCGTTTTCGTATTCTGGAATATTTGGAAATTCATGGCGAAACAAATGTATCAGCATTAATGGATGCAATGGATCAATGCCAGGTGTGCGTTTCACAAAGTCTGAAAAGATTACGTCGCGACGATCTGGTCAAAGACAGACGCGATGGCAAGTTTATTTACTATGCGCCTTGCAACGAATCTTTTGGCAAATTACTGCGATGCATCCGTGGAACATATTACTTTGAACATCACGGTAAAGAATATAAAGATAAAATGCCAAACGCACCCTTGCCTGACAAATTTGTCAGTCGCATTTCTAAGAAAATCAACTTTATGGGTCATCCAACGCGTTACAAGATCACTGAATTTCTGTACGCAAACGGCGCCAGTTCTGTTTCTGAAATTATGGAAGATCTGAATGAAGAACAAGTGCCGATTTCATTCCATTTAAAACAGATGAAAAAAGAAGGAATGGTAGACTGTTACCGAGATGGTCAATTTATTTTCTATAACATTACATCTGAATTACCAAGAACTTTGATCCGGTGCATGCACAGAAACAAAGCGCCACAGGAATAAAAAAACCTCTGCATAATGTAAAGGTTTTCAGAAGCAAGATATTATTTTGATTTAGCTTCACGCGCATCACGTGGCGCGAACATCAGTACAACCAATACAACGGCAGCAATACCAATAATAGTATAAATAATACGACTTAATGTTGTTCCAGGGCCAAAGACTGCTGCAACAATATCAAATCTGAACAAGCCGACCAATCCCCAGTTCAGGGCACCGATCAGCACAAGTGGTTTTAGAATATAGTCCATCATTTTCTCTCTCCTTTTCTCTGTTGAGACGATAATATAATAACGGCTTTTATCCTTATTTCTAACAAGATGTTATTCCCAACGAACAATTGGGAAAACATACACATATAAAAATTGTAAAAATAATGCACAATACATGCATGTGAAACGAGACTTTGTATTTATTCGCTTTTTTCCATAATACCTGTCGGGTGTGTCAGTTTTTTCCTTTCTGATAACATGCAACAAAAAAATATAAACACATCCGACTTTTTAATATGAACCAAAATCCACAAGACACCATCGTGCGGTAATTTTCAAAAGAACATATAGATAATTATCGGGGTCATAATTGCAGTTATTAAACCAGACAGAACGATGGCCAAGCTGCTCATTGCGCCTTCGACCTGCCCCATTTCCATGGCCTTGACCGTACCCGCCGCATGAGAAGCGTTTCCAACAGCCAAACCACGTGCAATCGGATCTTTCAATCCCATAATGCGACAAACCCAATCACTGACAGACGCACCCAAAACACCGGTAATAATTACCGCTGACACAGTTAAAGCAACTGTGCCGCCCAATTTTTCTGTAATACCGATTGCGATTGCCGTTGTGGTCGAAATTGCGCCCAGGGATTTTGCAATAATATCCCCCAACCCAAAGAATATACATAAAATACAAATCGCCATGATCGAAGAAACGCATCCAATAAATACAGCCAACAAGATTGGCAATGCATGCCTTTTCAACAATGGCAATTGCTTATACATCGGCACCGCAAAGCAAACAGTTACCGGAACCAAGAAATACGACAGATATTTTGCACTGTCATTATAAGCAGAATATGAAATATTACACAACGACAGAACAGCAGACACAACAACCGTTCCAATTAACAAAGGAGTTGTAAATGGGCTGGGCCATTTCTTGTTTAAAATAAAGGCCAATCAAAACACAGCCAGCGTCAACGCCACACCAAAATACGAAGATGCTGATAGCATTTGTATCATTCGGGCACCTTGTCTGCTTTTTTCTTTTTATCTTTTATTAAGGCTTCTGCGGTAACCCCAGTTGTAATCATTGTAACCAGGTATGCCGCAACCAGCAACAAGACCAATTTCCACCAGATTCCAGAAATATCCGACCAGATATCAATTACCGCCACGGCTGGCGCAATGAAAAATAACGCCATAATACTGTGGAACCAGTTTGCAACATCTTCCACCCATGACAGTTTCACAATTTTAAACACCAGTGCCAAGAACAACAGAACTAATCCATAGATACTGCCAGCGATTGGCAATGAAATCAGATATTCCAAGACCTCACCCAGGAATACAAACAGCATTATTAGTGAAAATTGATACAGGTATCGCACTTTTAAATTCTCTCTTGCTTGATCAGCGTACAACAATTCATTTATCAATGTCAAAATGATTTGCATTAATTACTCGATAGTTCTATGATTTTATCGATTAAGAACAAGAGGACGGAAGATGCATAAGAATATTTTATTATTGTGCGGATTATTTTTATTGGCCGCATGTGGCGGTGGCAGTGGTGGTGGTGACGGTTCCCAAGCAAATATTCGCCAACCAGTAACGAACAATAACGCCAAGGTAACATCTTTGAATACAACCGTTGGCAATCGTGCAGAAACAATCACTTTTGTAGAAAGCATACTGGGCGAAACTTATTACGTTGTCGACGCCAACAATGGCGGTCGCCCAAGCCCACGCAGCGGCATCAGCCGCGGTTCATCATATACATCGGACGCATACAATAAATACATTCGAAGATACCGCAATGCAGATTTAAAAATCCGTGATATGTATGACCTGCTGTCCAAAGATCGTGAAGAGCTAAGCCAATTATTGCAATCGGATACAAAAGTCGCTATTCGTTTAAAAGATTCTTTGTTATTGGCGGGCATTGCAGTTCCACAAAACGCAACCAATAACAATTTGCTGGATTTATATTTGTTAACCAAAAGCACTTCGACATTGGGTTCCATGATAAGCCAGAATGAAACAACAGCCGACAACCTGAAAAATGCTTTGATTTTGGTGGGACTGACTGTGCCAGAGGGCGCAACTGATCAAGATTTATTAGATTTGGCGGC
>JAIRLP010000092.1 GCA_031259365.1 Rickettsiales bacterium | reverse complement strand
AATATGGACAATGGCATTCCGATTTCACGTGCCTTTTTCTGCATCATTGCTGTGAATGCAGATTCAGACCCTGCCAATTTTTCTGCAACAACAACAGATGCATCGCCTGCGGATTGAACGATTAAGCCTTGGATAGCGTCGCTGACCCGCAGATTTTGACCCTTGATCAAACAAATCTTGCTGGCCGGGTACCAAGTCGGATTTTGGTAATCGGCATTCGCGCTGACTGGCATGGTGTCTTCCATTGTCAATTCGCCAGCCTTGATCGCATCAAACAAAACGGCCAATGTCATTAATTTAACCATCGAAGATGGTGGCATCAATTCATCTGCATTTTTTGAAACTAATTCAGCGCCAGAATCATAATCAATCAAGAATGCGGACTTGGCCTTGGTATCAAATGCATATGCAGAATTTGCAATGCTTAAAAACGAAATCAGGGATAAAATACAAATGCTTTTTTTCACTTAATGTATTCCTTATGAAAAATTATTTAAGTTACAGGCGTGGATCCTCATAACGCGCACAGCCATTTTTTGCCAATAACGCAAAAAATCGTGTGCTTAGCATATTCGGATTCATGTCTTTCACCTTACAAAGTTATGCGATAAAATGCAAATCAGAAATGTCTTTTAATTGCAAATGACATACGGTGCGCGCCGGGATGCTGTCACCAGATATATGAACTTCGATATCATCTGGGGTGCGGGCAATATTGTTTTCTTCAACCAATACTTGAACGGTGGTTCCCAGTTGCTTTTTCATGAATTCCAGCTTGTTTTCATCTGCAATGTCAGTCATAACCTTGACGCGTTGCTTGGAAATTGCGCGATTAACGTGATTTGGCAAGGTTGCGGCTTCTGTATCTGGTCTTGGGGAAAAAGGAAACGCATGTATCTTGATTGGACGCAATTCGCGGGCCAGGGCGGCCGTGTCGGAAAACAGGGCATCCGTTTCACCTGGAAAGCCACAAATGATGTCCCAGCTGAAAGAAATATCAGTACTAGGCAAGACAAAGCTGCGAACGATATCTGCCGTGTGACGACGACGCATAGCGGCCAGGATTGGATCGCTGCCGGACTGCATAGAAAGATGTATATGCTTCATCATACGACCATCTTGACGCATTAATTCAATGATCTTTGGAATTTCAGGGCTGGCTGGATCCAGCGAAGACAAACGCAACCGCTGAATTTCAGGAACATCATTCAATAATCTTTTGCATAAATCTGATAACAGGATAATTTTATCGCCTTCTTTGCCAATCCAGCTGGCGATATCAACGCCTGTTAATACGATTTCATAATATCCGTCGGCCACGGCCGCGCGCGCATCTGCCAAAATGTTTTCATAAGCAAAAGAAGACTGTTTCCCACGTAACAGACGGGTTACACAATAAGAACAGATGTGATTACAGCCATTTTGAACCTGAATAAACTGTTTAGACAGTTTGGCGTCACGATTTCTGAACTGGTGGATTTCTGGTTCTGTTTTATAACAAGGCGACAAGGCCAGTGCCTTGGAATAAGCATCCAGATTCATTTTGTCTTTGTTGTCAATAACGATGGTATTGGAAATTTCAGCAAAAAGACCAGAATTGCGCGTTGCGGCGCATCCTGTGACAAATATTGGGGCTTTTGGGTTTTCTCGGGCCAGTTTTCGAACAGTTTGGCCAGATTGGCGTTCAGCTTCTGCTGTGACGGCACATGTGTTGACCACGATGGCACATTCCAGAACAGGGGACAACATGGTCCGAATTTTTTCAGATTCCAACGAGTTAAGGCGACAGCCAAAAGATAAGGTTTTTATATTTTCTGCTTGCATTTTCGTATACCTTGGGGCATTATAAACAAGCTAAAATTTATTTCAACAAAGGATTTTATGATGTCGCGCACAACAAATTCTGATACTTTACCATTTGTAGAAAGCCGTTACGAGCTGGGTATGCTGGCATCTCAACGCGTTCGTGATTTGAACGGTGGTGCTGAACCTGTTGTGGAAAAAAGACAAGACAAACCAACAGTTGTTGCCTTGCGTGAAATCGCTACTGGCAAGGTTGATGTTGATAATTTGCGTCATGAATTTGTTCAGTCTTACAAAGAGGGAACACCTACAATATCAGAAGACGATGTTTCTTTGGAAATCAAATCAGAAGATCCGTTGTTGCGTGAAATTGACGCTGAATTGGAAGATGCTTTGATTGAAGAACCAGTTTCAGCCGCGGAAACAGAAGAAATTGCAGATGTTGCGGCAAACGGCGCAGAAGGCGAATAATACCCTATCCGGAGACGTGGCAGAGCGGCTGAATGCGCACGCTTGGAAAGCGTGTATACTCGCAAGGGTATCGGAGGTTCAAATCCTCTCGTCTCCGCCAGTAATCACAAGGTTTTCGAACTTTGATAGATTTAAGGTTAAAGCCCCGGTTTTCTGGGGCTTTACTTTTTGTTTTACCATTGTATGTGGTGATGTTTTGAAAATAGCGGGCTTTTTGACCATCGCACATACAATGCCATATTTTCCACTGGTAACTCGTTTAATTTACATGATGTTATCGGATGCTATTTTGAATAATTCATCGACAGTATATTTCGTCTTACCCGACATGACATCGTTCACTATTTCGGGGTTAAGATATGCAAGGTTCAAGTATCCATATGCAGTAGTCGGCCCGATTTTTTCAGTTCGCAATAAATCATCCACAGAACCGGTTCTTTCATAAATTTCTTTATACTTATGTGCCATGGCAAATGCACGGATGATCAGGTGATTATTCTCGGTCAGCGTCATCAGGCCCCGATGTCCCGGATTATATTTTATTAATTGATTGCCCTTGGTAAATACTATGTCGCGCTTGATGATAATACTGTCGTTGTTCACGATGAATTGCATTGAATTATTATTTTGATTTATAAATTCGACTGCGGTGAAATTCACTATTTTATCGGGGTTTGGTTTTATAAAGAATGTTATTGTTCCCGCCGGCACAACAATTAACTTGTCATCATCGTCATCTGTTCTATGGATTACAGCAACACATTCGCCGGTAAATTCTTCCATTGGAACATCGATACCCAATACATATGCATCTAATTCTTCGCCATCACCCGATATTGTGTTTAGGATAAATCCATAATTCACTTCGTAAACAAAGTTATGCTTTGGATGTTTGCTTCCCAATGGTCGGTCCATTTGTACAGTTACAGTTTGTCCAAGGTATTGTTTTGTACCCATTATGACTATCCTTTGTTTATACAAATAGACTTTTCTATTTTTTTACATTTATTAATAGCAGATTCAAAATTATTTGTTTGAACCGAATAGAAATATATCGGTTTGTTGTTGATCGGATATGAGTTATATTCACCGGGTTTGGTTATTAATTCAAAATCAATTTCTTTAAAGACATTTGCCGGGATGTCTATTGATGATATTTTGCAATTTTCAAATACATGCAAACCTTTTTGAATAACCTGACATTGTGTTTTTTGTTCAAAGTTTACGGGTTTGCCAAGGTACAAGTTTATAACCTGTTCGATAAAATTAAACCCATAGGCTAATTCATATCCGCGCGGAATTTTTCCACCCGGCATACGGCAAGCGATTTCAATCAAGTATACTTTGGAATCTTTGATTATAATTTCCGCATGAAATGGACAATTGTTGTAACCAAAATGATCAATTATTTTCGCAACAGATTTATAACACAAACCTTGTTCGTCTTCATTTAATGTCGTGGGGATTATATTGCCTGTCTGTATAAAATAAGGTAGCGGCCCGTAAGTGTATTCATTTATTCCGGCAAATTTAATTTCGCCATTTTGAATTATCCCATCAACACTGAATGCTTTGCCTGCAATATAATCCTCTATTAAAAACGCACGTTCATGACCATCCTTGAACTTGGTTTCTATGGATTCTGATAGAAATTGTTTTAAGCCATCTATGTTGGTGCCGGCTGATATTTTTTGCACCCCACAACTGCTGCTGCCAAAGATTGGTTTAATAACCTTATCTTTTGAAAATGATAATAAATCATCAAATGTATTAATAATATTAAAGTTAGATTTGATTATGTCATCATCTTCAATCTGGTTATATTTTTCACGAAATAATAATTTATTGCCGGATGAATTAAAAATGTCTTTCAGAGGCGTATGTATACAACCAAAGGCTTGGACAATTACAGATGCTTGAATAACAAGATGTTCTTTAAATGTTAAAATCGCATCAAACTTTATATGATTCTTTTTACAAAATAGTGCTATTTTTGAAACTGTATCAGATAAATCATGCAGGTCAGCACAAATTATGTTTTCTGGTTTTATAAATTCTTGAAACCAATATTCTGTACTGGGACGTTTTAAGACAAATATGTTATATCCCAGTTTGGTTACCGTTGCCAAGATACCGATATTCTTGTAGTTATTTTGATCAGTAACCCCAATAATTAATACATTTTTCATGACGTATGCCTTTTGTAATATTCTATATCAGGATTTTTCATATTTCAACCGATTGTCTTGATTTTTGAGGTTTATATAATAGAATAAAGAAAAATCATGGGGTTTGCATATGAAACTATATATTCTTGGTGCTGCGGGCAGTGGCAAATCAACTTATGCAAAAAAGTTAGCCGCAGAACTCAAGGTTCCATATTTTGATTTGGACGATGCTAAATGGATAAACGATGATGGTAAACATTATTGCAAAAGTCGTGATTATGATGAACGCGCACGAATAATATCTGAAATTATAACCGGTAACAAAAGTTGGGTTTGCGAAGGGGTGTATTATCAAGACTGGATGGATAAAGTTTTTGAAAAAGCGGACGAAGTAATTATTCTGCAAACACCTCGTTGGCTATGCCAGTGGCGATGTTTTATACGCGCAATAAAACGATATAACAAAAAAACAACATCGTTCCGTTCTGTTTATGATTTGTTGCGGTGGAATCATGATTATTATTCAAAATATTTACCAATAGCATTAGAAAAAATGCAAAACATGAGTGTGAAGTATAGATTTCTAAATCCAAAACAAATAGATAATAGCTGGAATACTGGTTGATTTTGACAATGTTTGATATAAAATCGCATAGATATGGATAAAAGACATCAGCTCATAAAAGATAATTTTAACCAGTCATGCAAAAAACATGGCATGGTTGAATTTCCCACAGCGCCATTGTTAACCGATGATAAAACAGTATATTATGCCAGCGCCACGATTACACCATTAAAGGAGATTTTGGCATCTGGACAAATCCCAACCGAAGGCCTGTTTCTGCATCAACCATGTTTTAGATTAAAGTATATTGATGAACCTTTTTACAATGGATCAAAAATCAGATATCCTGGATATTTTAACATGCTGGGGACATTGGTGCAGCCAAAAAACATACTGGATTTACAAGAGGTCATCATACAAATTATCGATGACCAAGATATTCCACACGACAAAGTTAAAATCGACGTGTCTGATAAAGACAAATTCCTTGTCAAAAAGTTAAAAGATAAGTATAAAATCGAATATAACTTGCGTTCAGATAGTTCATACCAGTGGACATATGGTATGGGCGAAAACATATCTGGGCGTGGTTTGACTTTATTGTTACAACAAGATAATGGCGAATATAAAAGAATTGGGCAATATATAGCGATCAGTGATAATGGTAAATTAATCAGTTGTGAATATGGTGTGGGGATAGAGGTTATGTTAGCCAGAAAAGAACAATATGAAAACGAATACGATGCATTTTCAATTGCATCGATTTTACAACAGAATAAACTTGCCGTTGATTTTGCAAATACACATATATTTTCATCTGTGGCCAGTGCATATGGGGCCGGAATCACAATGGACAAATATCCACGCAAAGGTTACAAAAAAGGCCTGAACCGGATGCTGACGAACTTATTATTGTTAAAAATTCGGGACGGGTTAAGTGATGAACAGATCATGACAGTTTCAAAAAGATTTATGATAACTGAATTTGGGAATGCCGTTGCCTTGTCGAATTTAATGCACGATTTTAAAACCAAAGAATCAGAATTGAACGATCAAATAGTCAAAGCAAGCGCATTTGCTAAAAACCAGCAACGACTTGGACGAACAGATGATTTCATCAGTCAGCGAATATCTGATATGTATCCACTGTATACAACATATAACGATATGTTCAAGTCGTCGCGTTAAATCACACCGCTTTCCAGAATAGAAACCGTTTTATTTATCGGATCAATTTCAGTTAATACGCCATAAGGTAATAACATTTGTGGTACAGTATGTCCAAAATCCATATGCGTAACAATTGGAATGTCTGTACAACCATACTCTTTACAAATTTGTAAAAGATATTTATCGTATTTGGCATATTTCTCCAACCATGCTTCTTTTTCGGCAACTTGATCTTTTTTGAATGAACCGCCCGGACGCCCCAGCAGAATACCGTTTAGATTATTCAAAATACCCTGGGCGCCAAGATTACGCAGGAAATAAACAAATATATCCAGTGGCAACATATCTTCGCTGGTTTCAACAAACAGTATTGTGTCTTTCCATTCGTCCACTATGGGCCACAGAGATGTTCCGTTTATCATTCCCAATACTTCCATACAACCACCGACAAGGCGTCCTTGGGTTTTCTTATTCCCTTGGATGTATTTCCAGCCAGATGCCGGTGTGCGTTCACGGTAAATATCGTTTTTATCATCCCAACGAACCTTGTCCATAATAAAATCTTTGGATTCGGGTAAAATTCCAATAGGGTTTGTGTCAAACAATGTTTTTTTAACACTGTTTACAATATATTCTGGTGTGCCACCATTTTCTGCATAACCAAACAAAGTTGATGGACTGTAAAAAGATGATAACCCGGCTTTTAAACACATAAAGTGATTAGCAGTTGTGTCAGACATGCCCAAAAATATCTTTGGGTTATTATGAATTATTTCAAAGTGTTTTTCATTCATCAGTGATAATAAGCGTACTGTATCACTACCACCAATGTTTGTTAAAATCGCTTTTATTTCTGGATTTTTAAAGGCGGCCATTAAATCATCAAGTCGTAATTGTGGATTATCAGACAATTCATCGGTCTTTAAAGAATTAGGCGTTTCGACAATCTTAACACCAAATGCATCTTGGAATTGTTTTTTCCCCTGAGCGTAACGTTCTGGGAACAATCCGGCACCACCCCATGATAATGATACAGTCGCGACAGTATCGCCAGACTTTAATGCGGC
>JAIRLP010000026.1 GCA_031259365.1 Rickettsiales bacterium | reverse complement strand
CATTCAAAGAAACTTTCCAATCAGGCGCCGATATCCACGAACAAACTGCGCGTCAGATTTTTAATATTCCGACAGGTGAACCTGTACCCAAAGATCTGCGACGTGCGGCCAAGACAGTGAACTTTTCCATTATCTATGGAATATCTTCCTTTGGGTTGGCGGCGCAATTGAATGTCTCACGCGTTGAAGCACAAACTTTGATTAATTCCTATATGGCTGGATTACCAGAAATCAAGGAATATATGGACAAGACCAAGGACTTTGCAACCAAGCACGCCTGTGTTTATACCCCGTGGGGCCGCAGAATTGAATTACCTGAAATCAAGAATCCAAGATTACGCGCTTATGCTTTGCGTGCGGCAATTAATGCCCCAATCCAAGGATTCGAAGCCGATTTAATGCGTCTGGCCATGATCAATATTGATAAACGTCTCTCGGGTAATTCAAATATCAAAATGATTATGCAGGTGCATGATGAAATGGTGTTTGAATGTGATGAAGAATATGCGGGCGAGATGGCAACCATGATTGAACATGAAATGGAAAATGTGGCAAAGCTGTCTGTGCCTTTGGCGGCTGATTACACAATATCAAAGGCTTGGGGGAAATAAATTTTTATGCTGACCATTTGCGTAATGACATATTATCCGGAAAACCTGAACATATCGTTGTCACGGCTGCGCAACTATTACGATTATCCTTTCAAGCTGTTAATTCATAACGACAATCCGGCCGCGTGCATTACGGTTGGCTATGTGCAGAATATTCTGCACCGGCCTGGTGTAAAATTGCTGATTCATAACAATACACGTAATGTTGGCTGCTTTAATTCGCGCATGAACTGCATACGATTGATGAAGGAAAACCAAAGCATGCAATCGCAATGGTTTCTGTTTATTGACGACGACGATGTGCTGCTGACACCGAAATTGACCAAGGAATACGCGCCTGTGATAAATCATAATGCGTTGGTGGTGCACCGTTTGCGCGAAGTATTGTCGCTGATCAACAATCCTTGTTATTATTCCGGCCGATCTGAATATATTGTGGAAGAAAAACCAAAAGACGGCTGTGTCGGCATTCCGTATGATATGAAGACGTATTTTGAATTTTATGGCTTGATTCAGCCATTTATCCCGACGCTATACAAAATCTATGGCACGGAAAAGATTATGGAGCCAGACGATGTTATTCTGATGTACATGTTCCGAATGTTTTTAGAACATAAATTGGGCTTAACAACGGAACAGATGCCCGAATATATGGGGCGATTCGCCAGCAACAATTATTCATACGCATTGACATTTCTGGAAGACCGGCGCGGTCGTTACAAAATTGCAACCGGTGTTGCGGATTTGCGGTACGGCGACAACCCGACCGGTATTTCATACATAAGTTTGTATAACGAAATATCAGCTGCATTCTACAAATACTTGGCTGAATTGCCAAAGAAGTAATTTTATCCGGACACGGTTGCGCCAATTTCATGAAAAGCAAAAACCGGGCCGATATCTGGTTTTTATTATAACTGATTACACCATATCAAAGGCATGGGGAAAATAAAGCCCAGCCACCCAGTTTGTCACCCCGGCGCAGGCCGGGGTCCGGAACCAGGTTCTTGTCAATTTAATAGCACCGGGCGCCGGTTCTTGTTTTGACAGTTATTAAATGTCAAAACTATTCAATGCCGGGGTGACGAGAAAGATACATTCCTGACAATTGAACGAAAGCAAATAAAAAATATCCCCAGCAAAAACGGTGTTGTGCCCCATTTTTTAGTCGGAATATGCACAATCAGAAGTAAATTTATAATTCCCTGTCCCATCATTAAAGGTATAAGTCGAACTCATGCTGCAAGTGGTAATGTATTTAGAATCGGCTGCATTCATTCCACATCTTTCAAATCCATCCACATCCGTTAAACATGGACACTTTGTGCATCCCGACATGCCGGTACTGTCCGCGGTTCCATAATATCCCGTCGCACATCTGTATTGGATACTGACAAGAATACACTTACAAAGCTGACAGTTTAATTCCCGGGTCGCCTTTTTTTCAAAGCCACTGGTCACTGCTATCCAAGTAGAATCACTTGTGCATGAGATACTGCAAGAATACGATTGACCAGTTTCTCTGTCCTCACACAATATTCCATCCCCAGCGCCGCGCCCTATCCTCGTTATCATGACTAATCCAATGACGATACTTAATTTTATTATATATTTTGTCATAACTATTTCTCCATTTTGTTGATTTGTGTGGTGCGTAACAAAGCGCTGAATTTGTCGATACTTTCTTGATATGAAGCGCCAAGTTTGGTTATACTTTGGGCATAGTCTTCTTGAGCCTTGATTTTTTGAAATTTTTTGGTTTGTTTTTCAAAATGCGATGCACCGCACAAATCCCAAATATTTATATCGTCAAAATCAAACAGTTGACTCATCACAATATCCCAACTGGTTACAGGACTATCATTTGGCGCGCCATTATAGTGAAGCAGATAAGATTGAGGTGTTTTAAAAAGACGATACTGAGATAAACTAGGAATAGTTTGCACATAAAGCTTTTGGTCATTACGATTGTCAATCAATCCAGAGACGGCATATTCCAAAATTTTCTTGGCTTCTTTTTGCGATGGGATGCTGTCAATGTTATGATCATCCAAATAATTACCGTACAACTTGAACATACGATTTTTATAACCTATTGATTCTTCTGCAATTCCAGTGAATACATCTTTTTCAATTGTATCAAACATGACTCCGGTAAAGGCTTCTTGGTGGGAGCCTGTTTGTAAATAAGCTTGACGACGTAGCAATAATTCAGCAACACGTGCAGATACCTCGTCCCAAAAAGCAAATTCAACCAATTGATCAAAATCCAAACCGAACATATTTATTTCTGCATTACGACGATGACGCAGTTCATGAATTAAATAACCAAGAATCTCGGCATTCGTTAATTCTGCGCCGGATTTTAAGATTTTATATTTATGGGATATTGGGGAAGTCGACGCAGCGCGTATTGCCTGCTCTTCAAAAGTCGAATCTATTTTCAGATAACTTGCCGAAATTTGTTTTGACAGCAAATCGTAGAATGCGAGATTTTTTCCAACAATATCTTCGGGTTTGGTAATAAAAATCGTATCTATTGAAAAATCTAAACTGTCGGAATTGTTTTGTATAAATTTTTGAGTGGCTACATTCCACCCATCAGAGAAATTGATATTTTGAGCCTGAGAATTATTCTTGGATATTCCAAAAATTGACAGCAATAAAAATGCCCAAGCCACACGTCCGTTTAGGTTCAACAAATACAAGAGATAAAAATGTCAGTAAATACAAAGGAAATA
>JAIRLP010000010.1 GCA_031259365.1 Rickettsiales bacterium | reverse complement strand
CAAGAATATAAAGATTCTTTGCAGAAATTCTATTGCGGAACTGGAACACGTTGGTTATCCACTTATAACGAAGTGGCGATAATCCCGAATATGAATCAGTAATTCCAAGACCCCAATCGGGGTCTTTTTTTGTTGATTTTCCAGTCTTTATTGTTACCTTGTACAAGGTAACCAAGGCATTAAAATGAAATTGAAAGCAGAACAATTTAACTTATTACTTCATCGTATAAAAACTGCAAAGAATATTGGCATCTTTATGCACAATAATCCAGACGGCGATGCAGTAGGTTCGGCGGGCGCATTGGCTGAAATTTTGCAAGACAACTTTTCAAAACCAACCACGCTGTTATATTCAGGTAACATGCCAGATTTTTTGAAATTTTTACCCCATGTACATAATGCTATTGATTCAAAAAACTTTAAACAGAAAAAGTCTTTCGATTTAACAATCGCGGTGGACACAGCTAACATCCAAAGGATAAGCAAAGAAAGTGCTGCAATTTATTTATCTTCACGTGACACGGTCAAAATTGATCATCATAAAAATTCACTGAATTTTGCGGACTTAAATATTGTCGATTTACTGCCGTCGGCGGCTGAAATCGTATATAACATTGCCCGTCAGGGAAAATGGAAAATCAATCCTGTTGCTGCAACCGCGCTGTATGCTGGTATCTATTCAGACACTGTTGGGTTCCAGTATTTAGACGATTCAAAGACATTTAAAATTGCTGCTGAACTGGTTAAATTAGGTGCCAATCCACGTGACATCGCAGAAAAATTACTGACTGCAAAACGTGATTCTACATTAATAAATGCCAAAGCTGTTGCAGATGCGCAATTCTTTTTTAATGGTGAACTGGCAATAACATACATGACCAAAGAACAATGCGCTTATTTGGACGGCAAAGGAACCGAAGCTATGGGAATGCTGCTGACAATCGAGGGGATAAAATATATCGCCTTGTTGAAAGAATCTGCCAGCGATGTTTATGTTTCTTTACGGGGCAAATGTCCAGTGCTGAGTATCGCTAATCGTCTGATGGGGAATGGCCATTCAATGGCAGCCGCAGCCACTGTTCCGGGCAACATTGATACCACGCGCGAAGTTGTTTTACAGGCTTTCGAAAAAGAATTAAAACGAAAAAGATAAAAGAAAAAGAGGCTTTAAGCCTCTTTTTCTTTATTTCTTCTTATAAGCCACAACTAACGGCACCAGCGGTTCCAACGCATCCCCATTGATCCAAGATTTTGGAATCTTAATGCTGTTCTTTTGCCCTGCAGACATCTTGTCTAATCTTTCATCATTCTTAGCATTAATGATTTCGGACAATGTCACAGTTGTTTTTGCGCCCCTACCCGGTAACAAAAATGTTACATCACTGCCCTGTTTAATTTCATTGCGCAGTTCCATGATAATATCTGTATCGGTGACTTCTGTTACAATACCGGCCGCCTGATAATCAGATGAAGAACGCGTTGTTTCATAATCATGTGCATTTGGTCCAACCCTGCCATCAAAGAATGCAGTTGTGTATCCACGTGTTTCCAAGATATTTAAATTTTCCATAAATGGCGCGGGGTCAAAATTTTCTGGATCTGCAAAATAACTATCAATTGCGCCGCGATAAGCATGCACAACAGAACCCACATAATATTCACTGCGATTTCGGCCTTCGATTTTTAAAGAATCTGTTCCAGATTCAATAACCTCTTTTAATTTTGGCATCAAACACAAGTCTTTGGAATTCATAATATATGCGCCGCGGTCATCTTCTTGGATTGGCATTTCCAAACCTGTGTCTTTTTCGCGCAGAACAACATCGTATTTCCATCTGCACAGTTGTGCGCACGCGCCACGATTGGCGGGACGCCCGGTGATATAATTTGATAACAAACACCTGCCTGAATAAGACATGCACATCGCCCCATGCACAAAGATTTCCAATCCAACATCTGGGCATTTTTTACGAATTTCCTTGAATTCACGGTGGGTCACTTCACGTGCCAACACGCATAATGAAGCACCAGCATTCTGCCAAAATTTTACAGTATTTGCAGAACAAATATTCGACTGTGTTGAAATATGGATTGGCATATTTGGATGATTTTCCCGCACCCACATAACAATACCTGGATCAGATACGATCAAGGCATCTGGATTCAAAGCTGTAATGATTTCAGATACTTTTGGCAATAGATTGTAATCATTGTCATGTGCAAACAGGTTAAAAGCCAAATAAACCTTTTTTCCATGGGCATGGGCGAAATCAATACCCTCTTTCATTTCGTCCACAGTTATCTTTGCACGTGCCCGCATAGAGAAACCAGGCACCCCTGCGTAAATCGCGTCTGCGCCGTATAAAATCGCTGTTTTGAGGCCATCCAAAGTGCCTGCTGGGGCCAAAAGTTCTGTTTTTTTAATCATAAATCATCTCTTTGTATCTGCGTCTGCTCTATTTTTAACTATTATTTGGTAAATACAAGCATTTTGTGCTTGAGTACGCAGTTACAAGCTACCGATAAAATTAAATAAAATTTTAGCTTGAAATCTTAAATTCAAAAAGTTATAGTGAAACTCGCAAAGCCGGTTTAGCTCAGTTGGTAGAGCATCTGATTTGTAATCAGAGGGTCGTTGGTTCAAGTCCGACAACCGGCACCAGTATTTAAGTTAATACAATCAATAACTTATTAACAAATTAAAACCTTGGGTTCTGCCCAAGGTTTTGTTCTTTATACTTTTTTTATACTTTTGAATGGTTTGAGTTGTCATATTAACATACTTCAGTGATAAATTGTCCTATTGGCATAAAGTCTATATGTGCGATGTCTTTGTTTTTGTAAACATAAAAATTTATTGCCATTTTTAAGCAAGATAGATACGCACCACCACCACCAATTGAACAAGAAAAGACGACGACT
>JAIRLP010000062.1 GCA_031259365.1 Rickettsiales bacterium | reverse complement strand
TAGCCAAAGCATCACGATAAGTCTTGGTGCCCATATCTGCAAATGCTGACGTGGTGACACAGAACAATGCGGTTACAAATAAAATCTTTTTTATATTCATGTCGTTTTTCTCCTAGCTGTGACAGCCATTATCTTGGACCAACTGCGCGCGGTTCATCCAACCCTTCAAGAATTTTTTTTGTGACGGTTTGCGTTCCGTTATTCCAATTAGATATTGTTTGTGGACATTCAAGTATTCACCCCGCAGGTCCTGTTTATAATTCTGGGCGGCATTGATGGTTGCGCTGTCTATTTTCCCCGTCTTACTGACCCCAAGGACCCCTTGCAGTTGTTTAATTGCAACCGCTGGTCCGCATCCCCATCCAACTTGGAAAACTTCACCGCGGATACCGTCAGGCAGTTTATCAATATTGTATTTCTTGTAATAGCGATCATAAGCAATCTTTTCGGCACCGGCACGCGTTAGATTTTTGATGTCTACGTCTGGGTTATTATTTTTTGATACACCGTATTTGGTTTCACCGCCAGAATCATATGGGTCGTTTACATAACCGCCCTCGGCACGAAAGACGGTGTTTATTGCCTTTTCAAAAGCGGGGTCTGATTGTGCAAACTGACCCGTTGTAAAATTTTGATCAGTAAAATGACCACTGCTTTTTGAAGCGGTACACCGACCGCCCCAAATTGTCCCATCATAAGTACCACGCGGAACAGGGCTTTGATTCAATGGGTACATCGGCTGGCCGCCTGTCACTTGGACTGGGATGGATTCAGCATCACCTGCGCCAAACAGCGGCGCTGTGCCGTATGGCAATTCATCAGGCATGCCCAGTGCCGCAATTGCGCCTGAATCATAGATATCAAATTCTTCGTATAGATCGTTCTCGTTACGTTCCTTTAATTTCAAATTTCGCGCATCCAGAATCTTTTGAACTTCCGCAAGAGATACCTTGATAACCTTGCATCCACGTGCGAAAACATCGCCACCCCAGATTAAATTAACTGCAGGTTTGACAGCCGCCAAAATTCCAAAGATAAGTGTCAAATTACGTAAGTTTGTAAACAGGCTGTCTGATTTAGATCCGCGAATATAAGCAATCGCCCAGCCGAACAATAAGACGCCTGTGATAAAGGTAATTGCAATCCAAGCGTAATCTAAAAAGGTTTCGAAACTGCGCAGGATGCAACTTGGGTCTTCCAGATGAATATAGACGCCATCGGTACCCAGTACTGTAAAACCGGCGTTCTTTAATAATCTAAAGATTGTGTCAATGTTCATCCCTGTATATAGCCATGTTAGATAGTGTTTACAAAAGATTAGTGGATTTGCGGCAAGAAAATTAAATGAATAACCAAGGTTTTCGCGAAGGCCGTGCATTACACGGTCAAGTGGAAACCCGAAGTTAGTCGTTTAATTTAACGCCGCCCGCAGGGTGCGGGTTAAATCACTCAGATCTTCGTCAAACCTCCTTGCCGTATATTATACGGCTTCGTCAATTTTTCTTGATTTGCGCAATTTTCCCTCGCACAAATCAAATAATCTTTTGTAAACACTATCTAAAAGCTATCTACTTTTTAGAGGCAGAGGTTGTAAAAAATCCAGGAATTGAAAATTCATCATCGTTTGCAGCAATTCCAGCCCAACCGAACAAATCACCCATCAGACCCGGTTCTTCGCGCTTTGCCTTTTTAAAAGGTAGAATGTTTTTTAGTTTTCCGATCTTGCCACCAGGTGCTGTGTGAGGAGTGGTTACAATTTCATCTTGTTTCGTTGCAAATTCGGTTGCCAGTTGTTCCAATGTTGCGTCCACATCAGAAACAGGCGCCGATGTAACCGGTTCTTCATCGTCTTCTTCTGCTGTGTCACTTGGAATTTCTAATACTGATTCTTCTTCGTTTAAATCTTCACGCAAAGGTGCCATTTTTTCCAGCAACTGTTCCAAGGTTTTTTCCATGGCACTTTCTGGTTCTTCATCGGTTGCAATATCTTCAATGGTCACAGTCTGGGTTGTAATGACTTCTTGTTCGTCCATCTTGTTGATGGTTACTTTTTCAACAGCAATACTTTCAATTTTAATAACTTCTGGTTCTGGTTGGGGTCCAACGATTGATTCTTGTTCAACAAATTCTGGTTCACTTTCTGGGGCGGGATCAGCCTTGCTGGATAAAATTGATAAAATTGGAATAACTTTTTCTGTGATTGGTTCGTCTTGGGATTCTATTACAGGCGAGGCGACGATTTCTGGTTGTGCCTTTGGTTTCCTGCCACGTTTTGGTTTTTCGACGGTGGTCACAGGTTCTTCTTTGATAATTGGTTCTGTGATCTGTTCAATTTCAGTGTTTGGGGTGTTGATAGCGTCTTCTGGGGTATTAACTGGAACAGATTCCAAAACAGGTCCTGATTTTGGAATGGCGTTTTTAGTGACTGCTACACCTGCATCTTCTGCGTCAACTGGGACACCAAACAAAACCGTGTCTTGTGACAATCCCAAGGAAACGCGTACTTCTTCAAAAGCGCTGCGGATATCAGCCACGTCAAAAACTTCACTACCCGAAATATAGATGATCTTTGTTTTCATAGAAAAACTCCCCTCAACATGTGGATTCATTATATCATATTTTGGGGTTGAACGCATATAAAAAATATCTTATCATGTGGCTCATGAGTGATGTAAAACAACAAATCTTTAAAGAACTGGCGGCGCTGGAAGAAACTGTGACGAAATTACGTTCAACTGCATTAAGTGCAGGAAAACAAACTGATCTAGAAGTTGCTATCTTAACAGAGCAGGTCAAGACTTTGCGCGAAAAAAATGCAAACGCAAATGATTTGATTGGTAAATCAATCACAATATTAAAGAATTTGAAATAACAGATTTAAAATGAGCGTCGTATCTATACCTATTGTTAACAAAAACTATCCTATGGGATGCGAAGACGGGCAGGAATCCCGTTTGATTGAACTGGGTAAAATGGTAGACAGCCGTGCACGCGAAATTCTGGATAAAATAGGTCCTTTGCCTGAAAATTCGTTATTGGCCACTTTGTGTATCGTTTTGGCTGATGAAGTTAATTCCAAGGGACGCGGGTCTGCATCTGATCCAGACCTGGAAGAAATATTGGCCAGGATTCGTGCCATCAAGAATAAGATTTTTTAATATAAAATGCTTAACTGACAGAAATGTAACTTTTAATACATAAGGCCTCTGTCACCCCTGCATTGAATTATTTTGACATTTAATAACTGTCAAAATCCTGTATTGTCAAACAAGAAATTCCCGCCTTCGCGGGAATAACGATAAGGTACGTTTCTGTCGGTTGAGTATTATAAATAAAAAACGCTCGGGTTGGGCGTTTTTTATTACATCTGATGACCTTGTTGCATGATGCGTTGTATATTTATCATCGGTTTTTCTGGCACAATAACAGGTTCAATTTGAATGTTTTTACTGAAATCTTTACCAAAAAAGCGTTCCAATGCCAACACTTGATTACGGGTCAATGACGACAAGTAAAGTGTAACATGTGTATCAGTAATACCGGCCTGTAATTCGTTAATTAAGTCTTCCTTGGACATGGACATAATACGATTTGCGTTGCAAATCTTTGTTTTGCTTTGTCATACCAGACCTTGCAAAACTCAACTTGTAAGCCGCCACAAGGCCGTGACAAAAACTGCGCGTTTAATTTTTTTTGTGGCTTCATTGGTATCCGCGCGTCTACCAATTGTTTGTGCGACCTATCGGTCGCCAGCTGCTCAGCAGTCTGAATGCGCATCAAGCAGATTTTTTTAGCGTCGACTTTTTTACCAAGCGTGCGCTGCGCAGAAGTTTTGCGCACTGGTTTGGCTTCAGGTCTAGCCGGTTTACCAACTTTCTTTTCAATTGCTTTTTTAACAGCTGCCATCTCTTCTGTCAATCTTGACAAGGGCTTGGCCGTTACATACGCGTCCAATCCGCCATGCTTGGTCAATGTGCGCAAACCGGCCCTTAGTTCGTTGCGTGATAGACATTGCCGTTATAGCCCAGGTTTATCCCGTCGCCTTGGCCTGCGCTTATCTAATAAATTTGCCGACATTGGTTATCCTTATTTTTCCGCAGATTTCTCGATTTATTCCAAAATGGAATAAGTCGGATTTCTCGCAATGTGCATTATTTGCACCTTTCCACCGCTATCCGGTAATCCCTGCGCTCATCAGCCTGCATCGCCCTATACGTGGCCTCGCGCAGCATTGGCGGACAGCTTGGCACCTCAATCGGCGCGGCGATATTCCCGCAGCAGCCAGTCAAGCACATCAACATCGGGCACAGCCATAACCCTCTGCGTAATTTCCTCGCCAGTCTTTCGGACGGTTGCAACCTGTGCGACTGCCGCCTCAGCCGTCTCCGTTCGATTGTTTGATATGCCAAGCCGATAAGCCAGATAATGGCTAACGGCAAGCAGACCAAGACCAATAATGATAAGATAAGCATTTTTCATCCTTTTTTTACTCCCCCATTAAATAACGGTTTTCAACTGTACGCTTTTATCGTACAATTGATTATCTTCCGTTTCTGCGATGTT
>JAIRLP010000119.1 GCA_031259365.1 Rickettsiales bacterium | reverse complement strand
GTCAAAGTGGGTAATTCTGTTATTAGAAAATACTATTCCGATACAGCATCCGACACAGGTAGACGCTTTGTAACATTTGCCAATTCTATTTATGCGGCATCATTGAACGCATATGCTGGACCAGACGAATGCTATCCGGAATGCGGTCAATTGGCTGAAACAATGCGTATGAATATGACCGAAGGTTACATCAAAAGATACATTACCGATATGCTGGATTACATCGATACGATGGATATTTAAGTATTCTGCCAGACGAAAGAAAATAATTATAATGCGGCAGATACGAAGGGAAAAATGAAGAGAGTGTACAAGTGGTACACGACCAAAATTTTTTACCACCACACGCAAAACTAGGCAAGAAAATAAATTCTGTGAGGATATTGGAAGCCGGGGATAATTCGACGTGTATTGGACATATACGAGAATTGGCCCCCGCGACGAGATTCCACAGAATTTATTTTATTAGGAACATGTTTTTAGCAGAATATACAATACTTCCCGATACCAACAGATGATCAAATAATACAACATCTATGCTTGCTAATATTTTCTTGATGTCACCAGTGATTTTAATATCGTCGCTAGAAAATGATGTGTTCGCACTCGGATGATTATGCAACATGACAATAGAACTGGCATTTAATTCCAACGAACGTTTTACGATTTCCTTGGGATATACGGCTGCCCAATCAATTGTTCCGGAACTGTGCAAATCATCTGCCAATAATTTGTAATTAGAATCAAGATACAAAACGTGAAATTCTTCTACGGGTTTACCAGATAACAGCAATCTGCAATATTCGGATAATTTTTGATAATCATGAAATATTGGTGTGTCCGTTAAATAACTTTTGTGACCAGTCACCATTAATTCATGAATCAGTTTAATCAAAACGGCTGTATTTTCTTTTACACCTTTGACCTTGGTCAAAGATTCAATTGGCGCAGCCAAGACACCGGAAACACCACCAAAGGCCTTTATCAAATCCCGCGAAAGTGGTTTAACATCACATCTTGGGATTGCATATGTCAAAAGCAATTCAAGTAATTCATAGTCAACTAATTTACCTTGAAGGAACTTATGTCTAAGTCTTTCTCGGTGACCGATGCGAAAAGATGAATCTTTGGATTCCAAGTTACCCTCTCTCCTTGGCATGAATAAGCTTATACCATTTTTTCGGTAAAGATAATTGCACCATCTTCGGTGATGCCGATCGTATGTTCCCACTGCGCTGACAGGCCGCCGTCAACAGTGCGTGCCGTCCAGCCATCATCATCAATTTTGCAGGCGGCCGAACCCGTGTTAATCATCGGTTCGATTGTAAAGACCAAACCAGGAACCATTTTTACTTTGTCCCAATACTTGTCATAAAAATGATAAATCTGCGGTTCATCGTGCATCACCTTGCCGATACCATGGCCGACAAAATCACGAGAAATTGAAAAACCATGTGGATTAACAACTGCTTCGATTGTTTTACCAATTTCAGACAATGGCACGCCTGGTCCGCAAACAGCGATGGCAGCATTCAATGCATCTTGGCAAGTTTGGACCAATTCGCGTGCCTTTGGCGATACCTTTCCAATCATAAACATACGTGACGCGTCACCATGAAAGCCCTTGTATTCAGCCGTTAAATCAACATTAACAATATCGCCATCTTTTAAAATAACTTCGTCAGAAGGAATACCATGAACAATAACGTCATTAACAGATGTGCAGATATGCTTTGGATATCCATGATAGCCAAAATCTGAAGAACGCGCATTATGGGCCTTTAAAAAATCTGCAACCATACGGTCAATTTCACCCGTTGAAGCACCAGCCTTGATATAAGGTTCAATATGATCGAAACAACGAGCCACCAAATCGCCCGACGCACGTAAACGTTTAAAATCTTTTGGTGCATATACAGATGCTAACATATTATTTCATTCCTTAGTTTCTTCTTCTTACAGCTAATTTCGCGCCGCGTACTGTTAATTTTAATGCAAAGTCACGTAACAATACTTCGGACGGCATACCCGTTGTTCGAAATTGTTTTTCTAATTCGTTTAATCTAACCAATACAGCCGTTATTTCATCTGCCGACCAGATTTTAACTGCCTGATTAAATTTATCTGCGACCTTCCAAAACAGTCTTGGCATTTGTCCATCGATCACAGCTGTTAATAATTTTTTAAAATGTGAATCCAACATACGTACCAGCATATTAGGTTCAGTGTTGTCATAACATAATCTGTCCAACGCCGTCATTGTCTGATGAATATGACCAGCTGTTAATGAGAATAAAAATGCGTCTGCATCAGCCGCGCCAGTATCCGGCAAACACTTTTCAACATCGTCCAAATCAACTGTTTTTTTGTCGTCCACATACAAAGCAATCTTTTTCAGAAAACTGCGTGTAATACCACGATCACCACCCAGATGAGATGTCATATACCCCATGGCATCCGGTGTAATTTGTTGGATCCCGGCTGCGAATAAATCTTTCTGAATCAATGTGGCCAAAGTACGCGCATCATCGGTATAACAAGGCAAAGCGGCAATATTATTTCCATTTTCAAACAAGGCGCGCAAACCACCGCCCGCACGTAATTCACCAGCGGTTACAATCACTGTTGCATCTAATGATGGATGTTCTGCCAGTTCTGCGATCAGTTTGGCATCACTGTCGCCTGCATTGGAAATAATAACCATCTTGCGGCCGCCGAACATGGACGGAGAACAGCTTTCCGCGAACAAGGCATCTTGTTTTTCTTTCAGTTCATTAGAATCAATTGCGAACAGATTATCTTTTTCTATTTCGCATTTTTCAATGGCATTATCGCAAAATTCATCTACTTGCCCTGCGTCTTGCCCATATATCAACAAGGCGCGAATTGTACCTATACCATTATTAAAATCTGATTCTTTCCATTTCACGGGTAATAAACCTATTTGTCTGCTGTTTCTGCAATAACTCGGGATCCGATTTTATCTGCTAATACAGTAATGGAATTCTGCACTGCGTTGTTATAAGAAGCATTTGCCGCAACCAAATAACGTACAAAAGTATAAGATTCTGATGCACTTTCACGACCCGTTGCGATTATCTTATCCCCGTCACGCAGGGTATAGCTGGCGCGCAGTTGTACTTCTTGCCAAGTGGCGTCCCCAGTGGACTGAATAGCCTTGTACTTGGTGCTTGGTTTTTCCAGTTGGACAGTCAATCTATATTTGGCATTTGCATCGTTTACCCCGCCAAATTCCGCATTCAAAGCATTACGTAAATCAATCCCGTTCGTACCACTGATTGCGGCCACATAGACATCCGCCTTTTTATCAGAATACATAGGGCTGAAACCACAAGCCGTTATAATCCCAACCAATAAAATAAGAAAGTATTTTTTCATCTAATCTGTTTTCCTATTGAACTTTATACTTATATTAGCTAGACTTTGGTTAGATATCAATAATATTTTAAATCTTGTTTGGTTTGTGGGAAAATTTATAAATGACCAAGAATCGCGCACAGGATGTATGTCATACATCCAAGCGGGATTTTTGGAACAGTTATGAATTTAACCCAGACAAGGCAATGTTTAAAATATCAGTGATATCTGGGAATATCAAGAGAGAATGATGAATATTTTTATCATGGTTTTAGTGTTTTTGTTCATGGCTGGCTATTATTTGATGGACAGCCCCAGCCAACGTGTTGCAAGAACTGAATTGGATAATGCCATTACACGTACTGACTTGCGATCTGTTGCGGAATGCGCGGCGGCGGCCCATACTGCCGCAATCAAGGGATATGAATTCGAAGACATCTGTGTGGAACAATACCAGATTACGACGGACTTTATCTGCCTGAACGAAAAACAGGCTATAACCAAGTGCGAAATTGTTCGTAAAAAGAAACCTGCCTTCAGCTTTATTGTGACCAGCACAACCCCAATTTATAAAGGTGATTACAACAGCTTGTTAGAATTATTAGAAGAATATTATCCAAACGCGGGTTCTTTTGGAATATACATGGATGATATTGTGCTGGGTGGTGGCGCCAAGGGCAAGCGCACAGTTCCTAAAAGTCTATCCAAAACACTGGAATTACAAGAAGGTCAGTTGGTCTATATAACTCAATACGAAATGCCAGACGAAGAAGTCGAATATATCGCCCCAAACGCGGCCAGTATTAATTGCCCGTCTGGTACCGTCAAGGTTTATCGTTTCAGCAGATGGCAATGCGCCCCACAAAATATCAAAACCAGTTGTACAGGTGATAAAATCTGGAATTCCGATATGGGTGAATGTGTCGCTGATAATTCCAGAAGGCCATTATGCGCCGCTAATCAAACCGCTGTTATGGTGGATGATCTTTGGGAATGCATAGACCCATTTAATGAAAGAAATTGCGGTACTGGTTGGATTGCCAGATTAAACTATAACACCCTGGAATGGGAATGCATCGAAGATCCAACCGCTATTAAAAATACGAAAAAATGTACAACACCGCGTGGCGTGGTATATGGTGCCCTGGGTTCTACATTGCGTATTCCATCATCAAATTGCACCGATTGCGAAGAAATGGTTACCAATCCCGACACTTGCGAAACAGCGTGTATTCCAAACCCAAATAAACTGAACGATCCAAAATGTTATCCGGGTCGTGTGGCTGAATGCAGCGGACCATCGCGTGCATTCTATTTTGGCTTTCCAAACATGACATACACAACCAAGGTATCGGACATAACCAAGTATGCAGTCCCATTAGACGCCAACCATTCGCAAAACCGCAGATTCAATTGTCTTGATTGTGGCGTGGGAAGAATAGATACAAGCAAATCATTGCATCCATATATCGCAGTATGTGAATAATAAAACCGCCAAAAACCGGGCCCTGCAAAAAGCTGCTGCGTTTTTGTGGGCAGTAATAGGCGGTTTTGTTTTATCTTTTCTTGGTCTTCTCGGCATCACGAATAATGCCAGAATAAAAGTTTTCATAAAACTTTTTGGCATATGCCAAGTTTTCTATCATCTCGTCATTTTGCTGCTGCAATTCATGAGCATCCTGATACATCATCCCACGCATGGTTAATTCATCAGCTATTTCCGAGACTTCAATTTCATTATTTTCTTCTCTTTTACAACTTGTACAAATTTCCGCTTGGTAATATTCAATCTGACTTTTTTTATAACCAACTTCGAATTCAACTTTTTCTTCTGGCAGAAGATCTTTACGATCAACCAAGACTTTCAACAAG
>JAIRLP010000090.1 GCA_031259365.1 Rickettsiales bacterium | reverse complement strand
ATTCTCTGTTCGGTGCAATAGGGAATTTTCTGGGATTTTTCGGTATTTTGCCAATTTTAAATTTTTAAACACCGCGGAAATCCAACCATAAATACAACCATCGGTTGTAAAAAATTTGTAAAATTGGCACAAATTTACAAATTTCCCTGTAAGGTCCCTGTATTTTGAAATTGAGTATGGAAATTCTTGCAACGGAATACCAACCCGCCAGTAATAAGGTAATGTGTTAAGTCATTGCAAATTTATAACACAAGCCCCGCCACAGCCTGCGCCTATGCTTTGGCGCGGTTTGATTTTTCTTCTTTTTTATGAATTCTATTGTTTTTAATTCTAAAAACGCTATATAATGTCGTTGCCTGAATCAAAATGATCCAGTGCATATTTAACAAAAAACAAAGAGCATTTATCTATGATAAAAAATATCTATGAAATGCTGCATAGTGTTTGTTCAGCGAATGCGGATCGTGTGTTTTATATCCGACAGAATGAAACTTATGCAGATCTGCTGCGCAAGGTTAAAAAACGTGCAGTTATGCTAGCAAAGCGGTTTGGGATTACGAAGGGCGACACTGTTGCTATTTTGTCCGGAAATACCCCAGAATTTATTAACAGCTATTTTGCGATTCTATCACAAGGGGCAAAGGTTCTGATGTTGGATACAGGCTTGTCTTCTGCAGAACACTTGAACATGATGAAGCGTACTGATTGTAAACTGGTGTTGGCCCAGAAACAATATTTTGTGGATGGTGGTCCGACTATGTTCGATATCGAAACAGTTGATTGCGAACCAGAATCAGAATTTATTGCAGCTGATGTAACACGTGATGATTTGGCTATGTTGTCATTTACATCAGGATCAACAGGTAATCCAAAGATTGTGGGATTGTCACACAACAATATCGTATCATTGGGTGAAAGTGCATTGTTCTTTAAACCAGTTATTTTGCCTGGTTATATCTTCTATGGCTTTTTGCCTTTGTACCATATCTATGGTGTGGTTATTAATATCATCGCCCCATTGGTATTAGAATGTTCGCTGTTGTTACAGCCGATCCTGAAACCAACAGAATTTTTAAAGGACTTTAAGCAATATAAACCAGAAATTATTCCAGCTGTTCCGCGTATTTGGGAAGCGTTCTATAAGAAAATTATCGAAGGCATAAAAGAAAAGAAAGTATATACTGCGTTCCGAATAGTCATCGCTTTGCGTGTTTTTTTGCGCGCTGTTGGGTTGGGATCTATTGTTAAAAAGGTAACAGATCCAATCCATGAAATCTTTGGCGGCAGAACCAAGGTTCTTATTTCTGCCGGGGCAACATTGAAACCAAGTATCCGTAAATTCTATGAACGCTTGGGTTTTGTTGTGGGTGATTGTTACGGCTTGACCGAAACGACAGGACCTGCGAATTTTAACTTTGCATTTCGTCTGCCTGATGGGTCTATGCACTATGCAGGGCCTTTGCCAGGTAATGAAATCAAAATTCACAATCCTGATAAAGATGGTATCGGTGAAATCTGGGTGCGCGGAAGCTTTGTTATGCCCGGTTATGTCGATAATGATGAAGCCAATGCAGCAGCATTTGAAGATGGCTGGTACAAGACAGGTGACTTGGGTACATTTGACAAGAAAAAACGCCTGGTCATAAAGGGACGCCAAAAACAGGTTATTGTTTTGGATAACGGTAAAAATGTTTATCCAGATGAATTAGAAGATCTGTATTTGCAGAATGATGAAATCTTGTCAGCAGCTGTGTTTGAATACACAATCAAAGGCAAGGTGATTCCTTATGCTGTATTCCAGGTAAAACCGGGCACATCATTGGCCAAGGTTAATCTGCTGGTCAAAGCATCTAATCTGACGATTGCGCCATACAAGTGGGTTAAACACTTTGCAATCACAGAAGATGAGTTGCCACAGACTTCTGCGAAAAAGATCAAGCACTTTGAAGTAAGTGCGATGCTGGAACGGGATGAATTCCCGCTTCGTGAAGGCAATTAATCTGTATCTAAAACAAAGCACCCCCGTTTTGGGGTGTTTTTACTTGAATTCAGTTCCGCTTTTGGCTTATCTTGTTCGCATAGGTAATAAATATTTAATGATTAACAAATGAATAATTTGTACTATATTTAACGTGTGAAATACATAAATGTGGATCTAAGGGTGATTGCTATGATTGATATCAACAAAAAAATTTTTCTCGATAATGCAGAATTCATGGATAAACTGAAGCTGGCTTCTTTGTATCTTAAAGCCAAAAAAATTATAGAATCTTCGAATGAAACAATTGAGACAGCTACAAGACAACTTCATGAGGCGCGTACCTCGCAAGATAGAGGTGAGTGTTTCGAAGCTATTAAAGAAGCTAATGGTAAGATTAGTAGTGCGATGGAACTTGTCTATCGTCAAATGGACAAGGTTAAAATACCACGCGATACCAACTTGGATAAGTTGAAGTTGGATTGTCGTATTGCTACACAAAAAGATATGGAAAATAATGCTTGTTATGTTTTAAAAGCACCTTATTCCAAGCCGGGTTTACAAGAATGTTTGGCTTGGGTTGTGGAACAAGCGAAAAGAACAGAGTTGAAACAACTGGGTAAAATAAGTCGAACCTTAAAGGA
>JAIRLP010000061.1 GCA_031259365.1 Rickettsiales bacterium | reverse complement strand
CGCCATCAACGTTTACAGATCCTGCATCAATAACCAGACCGCCATTTCCACCATCCAGATTCCCGCCAATATTTACATTATCAGCATTGATATTTCCTGACCCATTGACATTGCCCAGAACGTATAAATCTCTTACATCAACACCCAAATAACCGGACAGATCTTCGCCAATCCACATATCAGAATTGCTTTGGATATCCAGATTACCATTTACACTGCCACCGACCAGTATATCGCCTGTTGAATTTAATGTACCATTTGCCAACAAATCACCAGTCCCTGGATTTGTAAATCGGTTTTCCCAATTCAGCACAGTATTTGGATCAAGAACCAAACCGCCGATATTCAAGCCATCGACATCCATATCCACGTTGCCCAATACATCGCCAGCAACCTGGATCGTACCGCCATCAATAACCAACTTGCCTTTTTCGGCCTTGATATCACCATCGACATCCAAAACACCAGTTGTTGAAATTGTATAAGCATTGTCTGCATTATCAGATGCAATATGAATAACGTCCGATCTGCTGTCACCCATATAAATGCCACCACCTATATCAAAATCGCCGGCTGTCAAAGATGGGTCAGCCGAATAATCATTAGGATTAATAACAAGCTTACTGTTTCCTTCGATGGTAAATGTACCTGTTACATCAATGGTGTCGACATTTAATTCCAGATTCCAAGCACCTGTCCCGTCCCCATTAATAAAGTCACCACCGACTTCCAATTTTTTTGCCGTAACAGATGCATTATCACCAGTGAATGCAAAAGACCCCTGACCGTGGAAAGTCGCATCATTTAGCTGTACTGGATTACCATTATGTAAAAAATCTTTAGCGATGGAAAAAGTACCTGACACCCCAACCGCACCACCTGTGGCGGCAGATACAATAAGGGAACCATTTGATTTAACGGTTATATTTTCATACCCATCATATCCCAACGAACTTGAATCATTGGCGTTTTCAACAACTCCTTCTGCCGTTATGGCATTGGCCCCAGCAAACACTGTGGTCGCTAACAATGACCCCAGAAAAATAATTCTCTTCAAGCTGTTCATAATTTTAATACTTGTCTTTATATGTTTCCACTATACAGAATGATATCATAATTTTGGTTAAAATCCTAGCCCTTAAGACATATCAATCCCCTAGTTGCCGGTAAAAAACCTTAATCGTGGTGCAATTTCAGGGCGCATTTTATGCACCAAGCGCCAAACTTGTTCCATTTTTCCAAAATCATCACCCAGCATAAAATGCAGTTCCCCGCTGAATTCAAAATCCAAATTTTCTAATAAACCGTAAATGCGGCCGACAAAATCAACAAGTCCCTTTTTGTTATTTGATAAATACAGTAACAATGCATCAACCCTTATCTTATTTAAGTTTTTAAACAAAGATCCCCAATCAGATGCATTGATTTCATGTAAATCCATTCCCAGAACCAGATCTTTGTTAAAGAACAAGCCATCACGGACCAATAATAATTCATTTACAAAAGCATCCAGGCTGGATACTGGGATAAAAATCTGCGCGCCAGCTGCGCCTTTTTTAAAAACATGATTTATCTCCCCGGACAAAGCCGAAATGTCCCCAGCCAGATCAATTTTTTTATTCTTGTGATTTTCCAGAAAAAACCGAGCCAGAATCTTCGTAGGCGCCGATTCCAGCCAGGTCCACAGCAATTCAACTGATTTGGGTTCTGCAGATATAACAGATATTCTTTTGGCAACAACAAATTCTGCAATATGAATGAGATCGGCGGCATCCTGTCCATCCGGACATCTGAACACAATGACATCTTTTATTTCATCAAAAAGCATTTCAAACTGCGCCTTATCCATCTTCTTCTTTCCTTGGGTTTTGTACTTTTTAGTTTATCATAAATATGATACAATTGAAATGATATGAATCTGCACCCATTCATATTGGGCAACAAACATATGAATATACACATGAAAAGACAAATTGATCATTTCTTATTAGGTTTATTGTGGCTTCTGGCTTCTACTTTGGGCGCCAGTTTTTGGTTTAATACCAGATTTGGGTTCAATATATTTTCTGTCCCCCATTGGCAGTATCTGGGACAACTTCAGGCATCCAAGGCCTCTATCCAGCCAACCTTTTATATATCAATGATCATAATTGTTGTTGTGATGGTTGCCGGTCTTTATTGTATTGTACGTCCAAGATTTAGAAAGATTAATTTTAAATCAAATACCATGCCTGCGATTGAAACAAAGCCACAAACAGAAATAGAAACACCAGCGCCAGTCATTCAAACACAACCAGATGTGGCCCCAACACCGCAACAGACTGTGCCATCAGTTCCTGCTATGGCGCGCCCACCACGCTTGACCATACCAACATCTGCTGCGCATGGCGCCGCACCATATCAAGAAAGAAATAATTATACATCAAGCATCGCTGCGGCCCAGCCTGTGGCACAGACACCAGCTTATGTGACACCAGCACCTACACCTTTAATCCCTGTCCTGCAGCCACAGCCTGAAAATACAACCAACGCCTTTGATAATATTGAACAAGTTTTTAAATCTGCCGGCTATTCTGTAAAGAAACCACCATGTATTGGGGGGATCCGACCCGCCTTGTTTGCAATTGGATCCGATGAAGCGTTATGGGTCGGGTCGGTTGGGATTGAACCAGATCGCATGGCCAATATCGTTGACAAGCTGGATACAATATTTACCGAAACCTTGGAAGATATTAAGATTACAATTAATGCATTTATCATTAATCCTAAAATTACAAATCCGATCGAAATGGGTAACGTTGAAAAATTTGATTCAGTTGATGCGTTGCGCGACTATATGGCATCCCACCCGAACCGCGAATTACCAAAAAGCGAAGCCGAAGATTTTGACGCTTATTCTGAATACATAGATACAGTGGCCGATTACTTTAATAAGTCATAAAACTTTGGGACAGACAGATGAACACACAAATAAGAAAAGCAGCCGCAGAAAAACGTCTTGCTGATCTTTCTATGGATGATTTGCCGGTCATGGAATTTACTGTGACTGAAACCGCTGTGGCCCCAAATTGGTTTACAAAGTACAAAAGTTTGCGTCGGGAATTTATGCGATCATTGACTGATTCTGTCGAAGACTTGGCATTTATGAACTTGTCCCAGGATGAATTTATGGGTCTGATAACAGGTCGCAAGATGCCTGATAATTTATCCATTCGATTTCGTATCCCTTTGGTTTGGGGTGGTAAATTGGAATTGTCAAACATGTTTCTATGCAGAACATTTCCACACAGTCAAAATATGGATAAATTCATAATCGAACAAGCGGGCAACCCAACAGTTTGGCTACCGAATCCGGCCAAGAAGGTTTATGTCCCTGCCCATACCGCCAGTGGCGGCGATGGCGGTAACGCAACCGAAGACAGATTGTCACAGATGGCGGCGCAAATTGCTGCTGGTCGTGGAATGGAATAAGGATATCGAGACGTATGACACGCGATGAATTTTTATCTTCTATAAAATCAAATGGTGCGGCTTTTGCGCCAGCGGCCACAGATATATCCATCACTTTGGCCATAAATGGATTACAGGCGATACGTGCCGCCACCTTACCCTTGTTTATAATAGATCTGTACAAAGTTGTGGGTGGAATTGTTCTGGGTGACGCCTATATTTTTGGGCCATCCGAAAACAAAATCACCAGAAAATTTCCGGTCCCAAGTATTTTAGATGTAAACAATGAAATTTCTGGATTACCGCAAATGCGCGGTAAAACCGTGTTTGGCAGGAATGACCTGTTTTGGTTTGCATTTGATGCTTTTGGTGTATGCTATATGTTGGATAATACGACGTTGAAGCCTTTGCGTAAATACGACGATCCTTGGCGCGCATTAACCGATTGCTTGATTGTGGGGAAGATGTAAATGAAAAAGATATCAGTATCTTTACAAGGACATCAAACCAGCATTTCGCTGGAAAAAGAATTTGTGGATATATTAAAGAAAATGGCCAAGATAGATAAAGTATCTGTCGCAGCCATTATAAATTCTATCGACGCCAAACGCGATCCTGATTCTAATCTTTCTTCTGAAATACGGATATGGATTTTGCGAAAATTACTGAAAACAGCAAAATTATAACCATCCATAAATCACGTCCAAGTGTACGATAAATTGTCATGTGATCCCCACCGACCTGTCCGTCTAAGTGCCCAGCCACGCCTATCGACAGCTGGGATACAACTGTTCCATCAGCGTTTATAAATGCACTGATCCCTGAATAATTAGAACGCACAATCGGCAATCCTGATTCAATGGCATATCGACGAACCATATCCAGATGCTGATAGCTGCCCGGTGTTTTCCCAAACCAAGTATCATTGGTAATATTAATAATAATATCTGGTTTGACCAATGTCTTGTGTGGCACCAAAGAATCCGAAAAGACGATTTCATAACAAATAGCTGGTGCAAAATTCACAGTCCCTTTTCCGCCAACATTTACCTGCAAAATTTCTGCCCCATCCCCTGGTGTTAATTGACCTGGGGTTGGAATGATATCACCAAATGGTCGATATTCACCAAACGGTACCAAATGTGATTTACTGTATATAAAGTCGGCACGGCCTTGTTCATTTCCTATGACAAGAGAATTATAAACCTTTCCATTATTATAGGATGTTGCACCAATAACCACCGGCGCCCCCAAGATCTGAGACAAAGGGAAACTGTCATCAACGATCATATATGGATATGATGTTTCAGGGAAAACATATAAATCGGGCCTTGTTGGATTTTCAGTTGCCAGACGAATAAGATTTTGAATATTTCTCTCTGCGTTTGCGATTGCCTGTTCCCTGGAATGGGTTGCTTTGTCTTCAGCCGAACCAGCAGGTTGTACAATTCTGATAACAGGGATATTTTCATTTACATTATAAACGGACTTTTGAATATTCTTATATCCAAAAAACATCCCCACCAGAATCAAAAGAATAAACGTAATAAATGTGATAAATATGCTGCGCGAATATTTCGTTTTTCTGTTCTTGATAACTTCAGCAATAGATGCAATCAAACCAATAATAATAAACGTTAATCCCAATGCCCCCCACAACGACATGGAATTGGAAATTATTGGAAAAGACATCGAAATATTCGCAATCGGGTTCCAAGGAAAACCTGTGAACAACCATTCACGCAACCATAATATAATTGTCCAAAATAATGCGAACAAAATCGGTCTACATGCAGGATTTGGCCGTATACAGCGAATTAGAACAAAAGGAATCGCAAATATAAACCCACCAAATAACCCTATGCCCAATATCGACGGAATGGTAAATATTGCAAATTCTTCGGCCAGTTCCGGCACAACAAATATTGAATTCACAACCCACCAAAACATGCCAACCGCATAAGCGGCACCGAATGGCATAATCTGTAATACAGATTTCCAAAACCGGTTCTTATTGCCACTTTGTAAATTGCGAATTGTCAGATAATAAGCCCCGCCAATTCCGATCAAAGTTGCCCACCATAAATTAAATGGCGCATACCCAAATGCAGAAATACCACCCAAGGCAAAATACAATACATATTGCGCCCAACTGTTTTCTTTTACGGTGAAGTTATCCCAAAAACTTTTATTGGCGACTTTTGTATTCTCTTGATCTGAATAAGGATTTTTTATTGCTAATTTATTCAACACTTTAATTTCCAATGATTCCATTTGAACCGCATCATAATCATCTATGTGATCATGTCCCAACAGATGCAAAACACCATGCACAACCATGTGGGATGCATGATCTTCAAAAGTCTTATTATCGCCCTTGGATTCTTTCATCACGGTATCAAATGAAACAAAGATATCACCCAACAGCCGATCGTCGCCGGTTTCAAAGGACAGAACATTTGTCGGCTTATCAAATCCGCGATATTCCTTGTTAAGGTCATGAATTTCAGAATCATTCGTTAAAATAATTGATACTTCTGAAGTTTTATGCGCAGCGCCCGCCGCCGCATTGGCGATTTTAGAAAAATCGATCTTGTAATTTTTCCAACGGGGATCATTATAATTTACAACCGTCTTCATTTTATGCCCTGCCCATATCTTTGACTAATTCCTGTATCTGCAAAGTTTTCTTGTCAGTTGGGCGTCCCTTTACCTTGATCCTGCCGACATTAAAACTTAATGTCTTTGATTTATTTTTACTTAATGTCTCGATAGCCTTTTTCATTCGGTCGATGGCTTTTTTATAAACTTCTTTATTCGTTTCAAACCCATCTAGTTGTTCATAATTATAAAGTGCATTTTGAAAATTTTTCAAAGCCCAGCTATAATTTTTTCCCGCTTCGACAGGATTTCCTTTTTTTTTGTATATCCCGGCCATCGCTTCACGTGAAAGTCCGGCATTATAATAAGAAGATCCTTTTACTGCATGGTCCATCAACAATGTCCTGTTTGCGTTCATTCTTGCATTACAAGCAACAACGACATCCAGACTCTTCTGATAGTAATTTATTGATTTCTTTTCGTCACCCAATTTCTTGTATACCAAGGCCAGACTGCTATAGGCTTCCATATTATCAGGATCAGATTCAATCGCCTGCTGGAACAATTCTGCTGCTTTGATATATTTCTTGGCCGCATATTCTTTTTCGGCCTTCATCAAAATTTCCATAGATGTGGAAATCTTGGCTTCTTCTACTGTTGGTGGCCTAAAATCTGCAATTTTTGCTTTCTTCTCGCCTTTTAACAAAGCTAATGACACATTACCGTCTTTTAGTTGTTCTAACACGGCTTTTGTTGTGCCATGTCTTTTCAAACTCAATACATATTTAATTGTTGCTTCATTGCAGATAAATTTTCCATTACGAATAAATGTATTGATGTCAGGGATGTAAAATGCGTCTATGTCTGCTTCAACAACATCTTGTAATGTAATATAACCTGCAGCCAACATACCACATATCCAACGACGCTTTGGTGTTCCGCCATATTGATACATTGTTGGCGTAATAAAGGCGTCCGCAATTTGTTGTGGTGTTTTGGCTTCGCTTAATTGTTTGCAAATCGTAGGAATGTGGCCTTCTAATTGATAACCAGCTACGCATAAAGCGTACAATTCATTCTCGGCAATTTCCCGAGTCATATTTTTCTTAATTTTTGGATAAATATGATCGATCAAAAATTGTTTGGTTTCTTCCAAGTCAGCATCTTTTGTGCGTTGCATCTTTGGTTTATGAGGCTTATAACCTTTTTTTATGTTTGCGGCTGTATCAGTATAATCACGTATTGTCATATGCCCTTCGGTATCAGGACTCCATGTCATACCAAAGCCATGAGTCCAAACATTTTCTTTGGCCTGAACTTTCGGCGTTGCCCTGTATGTTTCGGTATAGATAATAGGGATACATATTAAGTTTTCATAAGTTTTACATAAATCTAGAAAATCTTGCGACGCAGGATCCAGCTTGTTCCCCAAGATATATTTTTCCGTTTCATGCAGAATTTTTTCTTTTTTGCTTTTGATTAATTCACCAATTCCACCATATTCAGAAATGACTTCATTTGCCTTGTACCCACCAAAAGTCATGGCTGCAATCATGTAATACATTAGATAAGAAGACATACCTGGATATTTAGCCAAAAATGATGAAAACTTTTTATCGTTTCCTTTTTTATTTTTCGTTGGTGTTATTTTGGAAAATTCAATTTCAGCAGTACGCAAAACAATATTATCCACCGTTCCTATCTTCAGGGCCTTGAACAAAGCTTGTAAAACCGCCAATCCTGCAATACCACCAAATTTCAAAGTCTTGAGCGGAACATTTCCCGGTTTTGTTCCCTGAAGATTTTTGCGCGCATTACCAATTCCAGTTGGAATCTTTTCGACCTGTTGGCCACGTTTTTTTACAGTCTTTGATTGATCCAAATATGTTTTTATTTTGTTTGCCATTATTTATTTCTCCCCAGGCCGGTCTTCTTTGCGATTTTTGAACGGGTTTTCGAATAGTTAGGCGCAACACAAGGATAGTCATCCGGCAATCCCCATTTCTTGCGATATTGTTCCACAGTCAAATTGAATTTACGCTTTACATATCTGCGCAACATTGTGTGCCAAGTCCCATCTTCCAGACATTGAATCATGTCCGGCCGAATCGAATCTTTGATCTGACTTTTGGTCACCGATATGCGGCGCAAAGAATCAGTTGCCATCTGCACGGCATCTGTCATGGAAAGCCCCGGATTTGCAGCAATTGCCGCCGCGGCCAAATTAGCCACCGCCAGGGTAAAATCATCGTTTTCAGTATTACGTGTAGCCACTTGAATATCCTGTTTTTTTGTACTATGATTATTATATCATAAATATAGTCCAAATAAAATTTAAGTAAAATGACCAGACCACTTGCAGACCTTATGCGTCCAAACACCATTGACGAAGTCATTGGCCAGATTTCCCTGCTCGGGGAAAATGGGCTGGTTCGTCGTATGGTGGATAATAATCGTCTGTCGAATCTGTTGTTATGGGGGCCACCTGGATGTGGCAAGACCACAATTGCGCGCGCATTGGCCAATTCCGTTGATATGGACTTTGTCCCGATGAGTGCCGTGTTCAGTGGCACAGCAGATATTAAAAAGGCAATGGAAGCCGCCAAAATGCAACGTCAAATTGGCCGTAATACTTTGCTATTTATCGACGAAATTCACAGGTTTAATAAGACACAACAAGACACCTTGTTGCCTTATCTAGAAGATGGAACCGTGGTCTTTATTGGGGCGACAACGGAAAATCCCAGTTTTAATTTAAACAACGCGTTATTGTCCAGATGTCATATCGGTGTTCTGCAACCCTTGTCCGCCGAAGACTTGTTGGTTTTGATGGAACGCGCGGAACAGTATTTCGAATCGCAAGGCACAGACAAGAAACCTAAAAAGGGATCTAAAAAAATATCCCTGCCCCTGCAATCTGACGCCCGAATTCATTTGGCACAGATGGCGGATGGTGACGCGCGATTTTTATTAAATACGATTGAATATTTATGGTCTGCAAATTTCCAAAAAGATCTGTCACCCGAAGAATTGGACGCAGCCATTCAAAAACGCGCACCGTTATCTGACAAAAGTGGTGACGAACATTACAACTTAATTTCAGCTGTTCACAAATCTTTGCGCGCCAGTGATACTGACGCTGCACTGTACTGGACCGCACGCATGATGATATCCGGACAAGATCCGATGTATCTGTTCCGTCGTCTGACACGTTTTGCAATAGAAGATATCGGTTTGGCTGATCCACAGGCTATGCAGATAGCGCTAAGCGCTTGGCAAATATATGAAAGAATGGGATCCCCAGAAGGCGATTTGGCATTAACCCAGTTGGTTATTTATCTGGGAACTGCGCCAAAAAGTATTGGTAATTACAAAGCGCAAAAATCGGCCTATGCGGCGGCATCCGCCACTGGCAGCCTGATGCCCCCTAAAAATATTTTAAACGCACCAACAAAAATGATGAAGAATTTGGGATACGGTTCAGGGTATGTTTACGAACCAGAAACATCGTCCGGATTCAGTGGTCAGAATTGTTTTCCTGAATCCATGCCCCGTCAGTCTTTTTATCAACCGGAAGAAATTGGCTTTGAACGAGAAATTAAAAAGAGATTGGATTATTGGAATGGATTGCGTTTAAAACATAAAAATTAGTTTGAAATAATGAAGCCCGAAAGTCAAAAATTTTTGGATACTTGTGGATTCTTTATTGTGATCCGCCAAAGATCAACCGGCGATATTTTTCACCTAGTTGGTTTTCGGGAAGAACCAACTGATGCAAGTATCTCTTCCCTTTGGGATGAATTAAAAGATGATAAAGATTTTCCTAATACTGCCGAAATAGTCCGAAATAAAGATTTCGAGTACCAAGTATTGAACCGCACCGAACATAGTGAAATCATTGATTGGTTGATTACCGAACAATAAACCTAAGGAAATTAAAATGAAATTTCCTGTCTTTAATAAACAAATTTCGTGGTACGCCATCCGGCTGGATAAACTAAACACTATTTCACAAAAAGATGCACATTCAAAGCTGTACCCTGCTTCATCATTCAAAGTATTCATAGCAGCATCTCTTTTGCAAGACGACACTATTAATCTTGAGACAATTATTAAATTACCTGAATCCAATCCATCAACAGACTTGTTTCCAATAAATTTAAAAACTTTACATGCTGGCAAAACAGGAACAATTTCTGAATTCATTTTTTCAATGTTACAAGACAGCGATAATCGTGCTTCTAATGCTTTGGCCGATCTTACAGATACGGAAAAATTATCGCGGGATCAAAGATATGATGATACTGGGATAACACAAATTTTTAAAGACAATAAAAAATGCATGTATTCTCAACGTTTAGAAACTTCGGCTTATGACTTGGCAATGTTTGCAGCAAACTTAGAAAACTCAAATAATGAATATT
>JAIRLP010000053.1 GCA_031259365.1 Rickettsiales bacterium | reverse complement strand
CCAGGATAATGCCGTTCGAGCCGGTACGGAAATCCGCAAACTCGCATCGGGTGCAGCCTGTGCCGTCGCCTGTCGCGGTTCCGGAATATCCTTGCGCGCATCGGTATTCTGCGGTTCCAGTCGTACAATCGGCGCATGCGACGCAGGCCGGGGTATTGCAGGTGCGGCTTACGTAACGCACTTGGTATCCGGATGTTGAAGCCGAAGCCCAAGAGGTATTCGCACACCGATTTACTTCCACAGAACAATTTGGATAAGTCCCGCATGGGGTAGCGCCAGAGCAAACACAAGCCGAGCACTTGGTGTAATCGGGGGTACCAAGATTGCAAAAGCAGGTCCCGCATTTTCTGGAAGTATCCGGGTTCCCGGTGCAGCTGCAGATCGAGAGAGTTCCATCCTCTTGTGTTATGCAGACCTGAGCAGAAAAAGCCCGTATCGGCGCAAAGCAGATTAAAACAGCAAGCGCCGATTTTATATAATTTTTCATTCCAAACCTCCTTTTGTTTTTGGAAACAAAAAACGCCTGGCAAGACAGGCGGTTGGAGGTTAGTAACAATTGTTGAAATTGTGCGGCGTATTGGGTATTCCGCCAGCCCTCCAACCATACAAGGTCGTGGGCCTTAACATTTCACCGACAAACTGTCGGCGTCAACAAAGGGTTACTACACCCCGCGACCGGAACCCCCGATCGCAATGCTTATGCTATTTAAAAATTCGATGAATTGCAACGGAATAATTGCCGATTGTTATTGCGCATTGATTTTTGCAAAGATTTATCGTAAAATTCGCCTTATGAATTTCAAGAAGATTTTTCACTTGTTTTTAAATATCGTTTTCTGGTGTTTTGTCGCTGGAATTGCTGCATTGGCTGCCTTGATTTTGGTGTATGGAAACGATTTGCCTGATTATAAGAAATTGGCTACCTATGCCCCGCCAGTCGCCAGCAGATTGTATGCGTCAGATGGTTCCTTGATTATCGAATATGCCGAAGAACGTCGTGTGTTCATTGATTTTGTTGATATGCCGCCACAATTGGTTAATGCATTTATTGCCGCCGAAGATCAAAATTTCTGGACCCACCCTGGTATTGATATGCAGGGAATTATGCGCGCATCAGTTAATAATTTCTTGGGGATAATCGGATTTAATACACGTTTTACCGGCGCGTCCACGATTACACAACAGGTGGCCAAGAATTTCTTTTTGACATCGGATCAAAAGATTTCTCGTAAAATCAAAGAAGCCATATTGGCGCTGAAACTGGAGCGCAGTTTTTCAAAGCAACATATTTTGACTTTGTATATGAATCAAATCTTTTTGGGCGCACGTGCTTATGGCGTTGGTTCCGCTGCATTGATGTATTTTAATAAACCTGTATCTGAATTGAACTTGGCGGAATGCGCATTCTTGGCCAGTTTGCCAAAGGCACCGAACAATCGTGAAAGGGCGATTGAACGCCGTAATTATGTTCTGAACCGTATGGTCAAAGAAAAGTTTATCACATCTGACGAAGCAAAAATCGCAGCCGCCGAACCATTGAATATCAACAGTGGATTTACTGCCCAGATGGAAGCTGATTTCCAATATTTTGCAGAAGATGTTCGTCGCCAGTTGTTGAATCAATTGGGGCGTGAGGTTCTGTATAATAATGGATTATATATCAAAACAACAATAGTGCCTGAATATCAACGCGCTGCATCGGCTGCGTTGAACAAAGCGCTGGATGCATACAGCACAGGTCGCACAGAAAAATTACAGGGTGCAATCATCGCGATGAATCCACATACAGGCCGTGTGGTTGCAATGGCGGGTGGTCGTTCATTTAATGAAAGTTCATTTAATCGTGCAACGCAGGCTTATCGTCAGATCGGCAGTACCATTAAGCCGTTTGTTTATTTGGCGGCTTTGGAACGCGGTATGTCTCCAGAAGCCTTGTTATTAGATGCTCCGATTGTTGGGTGGAAAGAAGATGATACATTGTGGAAACCTGAAAATTATGACAAAAAATTCTTGGGCGAAGTTCCATTACGTTTATCTTTGGAAACATCCAGAAACGTTCCAACAGTAAGATTGGTGGAACAGATCGGTGTTCGCGATGCGATTGAATCTGCACAGCGTTTTGGTGTTTATCCAGAAAATTTAAGATATGTGAATTTATCATTGGCCTTGGGGTCGGGTGAAACAACATTGGAAAAACTGGTATTGGGTTATTCTGCATTTGTTAATGGTGGTCATGTGATTAAATCCAAGCTGGTGGACTATACCCAAGATCGTTATGGTCGTGTGGTTGATGGCAATACACCGTCAATGATTGAATGGGATGATGAGTTATTGCCACCTTCAATTGTTTCTGATTCTGAACCTTTGTCTGATCCGCAAAGCTTGTATCAGATGGTGTCTATTTTGCAAGGCGCAGTTGAATTGGGTACGGGTAAACAGGCGCGTGTTCCAGGTCATACAATTGCTGGTAAAACAGGAACCACAAATGATGTCAAAGACGTTTGGTTTGTTGGATTTTCCAAGAATTTGATCGCTGGTGTTTATTTTGTGTACGATACACCAAAGCCTTTGGGCCGTGGCGCCGGCAGTCACCAGGCAGCGACTGTGTTTGCAGACTTTATGAAAGTGGCGTTGGCAAATGAAAAGAATCAGCCGTTTGCCATACCTGATGGCATGACATTTATTCGTGTTAACCGTCGCAGTGGTGCGTCAGCTGCCGCTGATCCAAATGGTACAATTATTACCGAAGTATTCAAAGAAGGTCAGGGACCAAATTCCGCCCCACAGACATCCAGCACAGTAAACGGTGGCGCAGTGGTTGGCGGGGTGTTTTGATGAAAAAGTTTCTGATGCTTTTTGCAATTATTCTGTCGGCGTGTGACAGTGCGCCGGATACATTAGAATGTGTCGGACACAAGCTGGTGTCCGTCGATGAAATGCGCGCCCAGCTTGTATTGGATGGGGATATCTATGTTGGTTTGTTTCGTACAGAATCTGAATGCGGATATCGTTATTCGGGACGTTTTGACGATACGGAATTAATCCTTTGGGACAGATGCTTGGACGATTGGAATTTGCTGATTGATGGCCAGGCTGTGCCTTTGTGTAAATAATTCTGCTTGTTTTTGATTTTCAATTCCGAATCTGTTATAATCAAGAAAAGACCTGTTATGGTCATCGCAAGAGGTGTGCATATGAAAAAAATTCTATTTTCTTTGCTGTCCGCATTTGTTTTGCTTGGATGCAGTAATTCAGACGATGTTATGAAATGTGGTGCATACGAAGTTAAAACTGAACTGGTGGGCGAAGATTCTTTAAAAGCTGTTTTGAACGGTGACGAAGTTATGTTGAAACAAACTGTTTCTGCATCTGGTGCACGTTATGAAGGCGTCTTGAATGACACAACAGTTGTTCTGTGGAACAAAGGGCACGATTGGACATTATTCCTGAATGACGAAGAACCGATGGAATGCAAATAAAAGGGTGTGTCATGCCAATGGTCAAAGGTGCTTTTGAACAATTGCTTAAAGATAAAAATATCAAAGGAACCCCCGCCTTTGCGGACCAAAAATATGAAGACTTTAATGTTTTTGTTGCCCAGGTTCGACGGGATTCGATTTTAAAACAACTGAAAGCCGAACAAGCGGCTGGAGAAATCTTTTTATTCAGATAATAACAGGCCGTATTTGCGGTCTGTTTTTTATTACCCATATATTTTATTTTCTGCCTATTTATGATACAATAAAATCATAAGTTAAGGAGACTTTTATGCTGACAAGTTTAATGCTGAATCATGGTTTTACTGCATTTAACAGCGGATGGATGCAATTTGCCGCTGCTTTTTGGCTTTCTTTCCTGATTATGATATGTTTCGGTCGCAGATTTATCAATGCGATGGGACGGCTACAAGGCAAGGGACAACCAATAAGTGAAAATCTGCCGACCGCACATTTGAAAAAACAGGGGACAACTACGATGGGTGGTGTCTTGATTTTAATTTCAGTTCTGGTTTCCAGTTTATTATCTGTTAACTGGGGCAGTATAAATTCTTTGTCAGCCACAGTTGCTTTGTTGTCTTTGGTCATGTTTGGTGCGATCGGGTTCGCAGATGATTATAAAAAAGTTCAATCACAATCGAATAAGGCTGCAAACGGTCTGTCCCCAAAAATGCGTCTGACCTTGGAAGGTTTGTGCGTTATCGCATTGGCATTTATGATCAACTGGGTTATGCCCCCATACATTCCAGAATTATCGGTAACGTTACCATTTGGAATTATTTTGCCATTGGGAATTTTCTATTATGTGTTTGCATATTTTGTGATCACAGGCAGTGCAAACGCCACAAATATCACAGACGGATTGGATGGGATGTTGTCCAAACTGTATATGCCGGTGCTGATCGTTTTAGTGGTTGCATTGTACGGTGCAACGCGTATCGGATTTATGGATACTGTTATGTTCTTGCCGCAGGCCAGCAGTTTGTATCCAGTGTTGGGCGCAATGTTCGGTGCGGTGCTGGGATTCTTGTGGTTTAATTCAAAACCAGCTGCGATCTTTATGGGTGACGTTGGATCGTTGGCACTGGGCGGATTTATGGGTACGGTTGCAATGCTGTTGAAATCCGAAATTATTATGGGTGTTGCAGCGTTTATGATGGTTTTGATTTTGCTGTCTTCATTTGCCCAGACGCTGTATTTCAAAATCACAAAAAAGATGTACGGCGAAGGGCGACGCATTTTCAGACGTGCGCCATTGCACCATCACTTTGAAGAAAAAGGTTGGACGGAAACCAAAATCGTTGAACGCTTTTTCATTATTTCAATCCTGTTCGCAGGCCTGGCACTTGTATTACTAAAGTTTGCATAAAATAGTTGATGTCTAATCCGGAATCCATATTCCATGTTCTTGGTCTGTGTATCTGACGATGCCTGTCGCGTCGGCGCCATTCATATTTTGAACGCGAATATTACATGGAAATCCGTCGCACAGAAATGTCATTGCGTAACCGGGTGCTACCATGCTGACAATCTTTCCAGTGTAATATTCGCCAGAATCAGGGTCTTGGGCATATGTATAGCATGAATAGTCGGGGGTGTTTGCAGACGTGGCAGAGTTCGGAACATTTGGCAAATTTTGTATAATGCACTCAACCCCAAAGCTTTTTATTGTATCGATATATCCGCCGGTATCATAATCATCCTTGTGTGCGAATTTAATTCTGATATATGGAATGTCATAAGCGGCATACGGATCGCCAGAGCTTTTTTCCGTAATTGTCTTGCCG
>JAIRLP010000113.1 GCA_031259365.1 Rickettsiales bacterium | reverse complement strand
GAATAGGATAAATATTCACGGTAATAACCATTTGTGGTGAATTTAACCCCTTCCCTTAACTGATATTCCAAACGCCATCCAAGTTCGGCCGCCAGCTTGCTGACTTGTTCATCCGAATATGTAAAGTCATATTCGTACACGCCGGTGACATACAAACTTTTGATAAGTTTGTGATCAAATAAGGAAATACCAGCATTCGAACGAATTACATTTTGACGCGGAACCCCGCCATTGTCTGTAAATTCTGTTTCATATTGCGCGCGGGCCGTTGGACCAAATTTAAACCCATTTGCCTCCCAACAAGCATAAGCCAAATCGCTGGACAGTAAAATCTTGTCAGAATTTTCATCCGATGTTTCTGGCGCATTATATGGTTTTAATTTCGTTTTGCCATATTCAGTATATAAACTATTATTCCATGTCAACCTGTCATGTTTATATTCCAAAGCGATATCGCCAACACCTTTGAAGTAATTTTGGCTGCTGGCCTTTAATGGTTGGATCGGAGAATCGGCATATTCGGCCGAATGACGCACATCAGTCTTGGACCAATCAATACCAATACGTCTGATGTTCAGCACCAATGTGGATTCTTTTTTTTCTTCTGCTTTATCTTCTGCGAATGCAAATGTTGGTGTTAACAATAAACAAATAAATAACGATACTTTTTTCAAAACTCTTTCCCTTTTTCAACCCGGATATTAGAAGACAATTAATTAATCGTCAAGAATTTTATATTAGGTTCAGGGTTCAATAAAACGCTGGTGAAGGCGGCAGGGTATTTGAAGCAAGAACCAGCGTTTTCGTACAGCATGTATATTATACATGCAAGCGGAAACACGAAGTTATCGGTTCAAATACACGCCGTCGCTTTGCGATGCGGCTAAAATCACACGCTGCTTTGTCAAACCGCCTTGACGTATAACAAATACGTCTGCGGCGTTTTATTGAACCATGAACCTAAAAACCCTTTAATTTAAAGGGCTTTAAGATTATTTCCATATTTGCAGATATCCATCGCTGTCCGAATATTTCCATCCAATATTACGAACCAATGCAATTAATTTATTGCGTGATGCATTTGCAAAGCTGGCAGTAACTTGTCCGCCTGAAATCCGTTTGATATCCAGATTTAAATTTTCGGTTTTCAATGTGCGATTTAATTCAATCCAGTCGCGCAATCCAGCAGATAGATTAATGATCACAGTGGATTTATCCGCACTTAACGAATCATCATAACCCAACCAATTCTGCACTTCATTATCATTCAGCCATTTTTTTGCAGCAACAGCATCGACTGTCATTTTAATATTTGCCGAATAAGTTGTTGCAGATAATCTTTCGCTGTCAATATTGGTCGATGAAATTAAATTCGTCAGAACAGAATCTTTGGTATTGGTCATCAATTCTGACAACTGCTGGGCATTCGAATACTTGGACAAAACATCAGATGTAATTTGACGGCGGGCCTCGTTAAAAGCCATATTCTTGGCGGTGGCTGCCGTATCACTGGTAACATTTACTGATGCGACGGCTGTTAAATCCTGTGCGGCGCCTGCCATCATTGGCATAAACACCAAAGAAATGATAAAATATTTCAAAGCTTTGTTCATGGGGACCTCTCTGTCCAAGGATAGCAATCGAATAAAAAAAATCAAGCTATGTCTTCACACAGCTTGATGATAATTTTCACAATTTCTAGAATCTTGCATTGATTCCAACACGAATGCCCATAGATTTATAGAATGAGCTAATTTCACCGCCAGACGAACACACCCAGCCGGGACAATCTTTTTCTAGCGCAATGATGTTCAAAGCTTTTGGATCTCCTGTATCAGGATTGATCATGTCATCTTCTGTTCTTCCTGCATCTTCCCACTGTTGTAACAAATCATTATAGATACCTGTGTAATAGCTTCCACTTAGATATGTTTTTGCATCAGCACCGCTTACCGTATAGTAATTGTATGTCAAACCAACAGACAACATAATTGTATCTGTCAAAGCTGTGCGCCAGTTTGCCCCTAATCCCAAATGCAATGCCGAGAACATGCCGACTGTGTCTTCTACTGATTTTGGATGAGCCCAGTCAAAACGATACGGCTGATCACCTTCGGCGGAATATCCTGGGAAACCAACTTCGATACGCGCATCAACAGAATTATTCTGATTGATTTCGTAAACTGCATCCAATGCAACATATGGACCAGACCAAGCCACTTCATAAGAATGACTGGTGCCTGGTTGCTGATAGTAATATGTTCCTTGTGGATCCACACTTTCTGCACCGTTGCCAACAATTTCCAAATCATCACCAACCTGATCACGCCACAAAATCTGTCGGCTTCCATCAGCATAGTGAATGATAATAGCCGGGTCACACTGGACTTCACCATCAATTTCAAAACATTGTGCCGTGTCCACAGATAATCCAAAGTTCTGTTTTGTTTCTAATTTATATTGGAAATGACGATAACCAACCGATGGTGTGATTTTTGCTTTGCCCAAAGTAAAGAAATCTGTCAGACCAAATCCAACATTGAATCCCATCATATTGCCGCCATCACTGGTACCTGCTGATAATGCATGACCAATTTGATTACCAATAACATTGTCGCTGCTATCTACCCATTTGGTAATAAAATAACCACCGTTGGTAATATCATCGTCAACCATTCTGGATTCGCCGCCCTGCATACCATATTTAAATCCGGCATCAATCTGAGCCTTGATATTACCCAAATCAAAAACATATCCAGCATTGACATCAAAAACATTCCAAGCAATATTGTCGTAATGTAACAAGCTGCCTGATTCTTTCATTTCAAATTCCCACATCGCAGTTTCTCGGGAAATACCAGCATCCAGATAGAAACCGCTTTTTGTACTGTTTGGGGTTGTTGCAGCCCTTTGCTGCTGCTGCTGATTTGGCTGCTGGCGATTAACCTGTTGTGGCTGCCGTACTTGCTGTCCATATCTGGAATATCCCGCATTAGAATAAGTTCCTGTATTGCTGTATCCGGTATTCTGATAATAGCCCTGTTGTTGAGTATAACCACGTTGCCCGGCCATCTGTGGATTCTGATAAGAACCGTTATAATAAGTACCAGCTGCCTGTACTGCAAAAGGTGTCAATGCCAACAAAGACCAGTTAACCAGAAGTTTTGATAATTTATTCATAGTAAAATTCCTACATTGCTCTCGTTTCATTCTATCATAAATTGATTGAAAAAAAAAATGATTCTTGTAAGATTCTGCTCATTGCGGTTATGGCGGAACTGGTAGACGCGCTACCTTGAGGTGGTAGTGGGGCAACCCTTGGGAGTTCGAGTCTCCCTAACCGCACCAGCCTTCGTTCGCAAACGAATTCCGGCTGGCAAGCCGGACAAGCTTTTGAGAACAAGGCTGTCCGCCGCAGTATTTGAAAAATATCTAAAATCTGGTTCTGGACGAGAATTTGCAACAAGATTTTTTAGATAAGCAAAAAGATTATTGAATCTAGAACTTAGAATTCAGACCATAATATTTGTCTTGCCCCAAATTCAGCAAATTTGCTATTATTACAGATAAGGAATGAAACCGAGCGTAAAAATGTTTAACGAGCGACGTTATTAGACGCGAGTTTTAACATGCATCGCAAGGTTCCACCAGTCAACTGAACAAAGGATATTACTGGGAAAATCTAGGTGAATAAGATCACACTGCTTTTTGCTGTTTGCCTTGTGGCGCTTGGTTTTCAAGCGACGTTTGCCGACGACGCGTCAGGAATTGCACGCGCTGCAAAACGTGGGACAACGAATACTGTGACCGCTGTTTCCAGCAGACAGAAATCTGATCTTCCAGCTTCACCAGTTTTGACTGGCGCATCCCGATCTTCTGCAGCAACCACTTCTGGCACATCCAACGGTGCCACAAATACCCGCGCCACCACACCCAGGGAGGGCGGCATAGTATCCACAGAAAAATCCCGTGCAGCCAGTGTGACCGCGATACCTCAGACTGTTTCCCCAAGATCAGGTGCAGTTCAATCGCGCGCAACAACCAATCAAAAAACTTCTGATCGCGCCATTGGCATCGCACGTGGAACAGTGACCCCAACAACCGGCAATTTGCGCAACACAGTGAATACAGGCAACACAACCCGCCCTGCTTCTATTGGACGCAGCGCAACTATCCCGACAACATCCAGCGCACGCAACGCAGCTAAGATGAACACCGCGCGTGCGGCGATTAATCCAGAAGCCGCCGCTGCAATTGCCTCCACTGACTATAAAAAATGTCGCGAAATATTTTACAGTTGCATGGATGAATTCTGTGCAGCCAAAGATACACAACTGAAAAGATGTGCTTGTTCTGCAAGAATTCATGACTTTGATAATGTAAAAAAACAGATGTCAAACGTTGAGGACAAGATATTAACATTCAACGAGCGTCTGTTGACTGTTAATATGGACAAAGAAGATGCCGCAGCGATCTCTGTCGCAACCGAAGGCGAAAAAGCATATCAAAAAGATGATAAATCTTCTTCAAAAAAAATATTGGATGAAATTACCAAGAAATTAAAATCCAGCACAGCAGATACTGACTTGGGCCGTAACTTGTCGGCTATTTCGCTTTCTTTGGATATGGATTCAGCGTTTGACAATATCGATTCTACATTGGGTGCGTCCACTGTAACCAAAGAAGGTACCGCCCTTTACAATGCGGCATTGCCTGTTTGTCGTGAAATGGTTGCCGAAGTTTGCGATGCCGAGGGCGCTTCTATTGCAGAAAGTGGTTATTTGATGGCGATAGAACAGGATTGCAATACTGTTTCCAAGGCTTATGGCACAATGCAAGACCAAGCATTGGAAAAAGTACGCGAAGGTGCCGCTTTGTTGGATATGGCAAGATTAGA
>JAIRLP010000049.1 GCA_031259365.1 Rickettsiales bacterium | reverse complement strand
ACCATAGTATTCAATCACCAGATCCAAATGTTGCAGAACAATTGCCGCAATTTCTTCATGGGTCGGTTCTTTTTGATATTCACCTGATAATTGCCCCAGTACCCATGGTCGCCCCAACATCCCACGCCCAATCATAACACCATCATATCCCAGGTCATGGATGCGTTGCACATCTTCAGCTGTTTGAACATCCCCATTTCCAATTAATGGGATTGGCACATCTGGTTTTTCTTCCAACCGTGATACGCCCGTGTATCCTTGGGCACGTGTACGCCCATGTAATGCCGCCCATGCCACACCATTATCAGCCGCGATACGCACTAAATCCTGCCAGTTCTGATGGCGATCGTCCCATCCCAGGCGTGTTTTAATAGACACGGGAATATTAACTGATCCAACCACTTCTTTTATTATCTGACCCGCCAAAACATGATCGCGCATTAAATATGATCCGGCCCCGGCCTTGGTCGCCACCTTTGGCACTGGGCATCCCATATTAATATCGATCCACTTGGCGCCCTGGCCTTCTAGAATTTTTGCAGCTTGACCCATCAGTTCTGGATTAGACCCAAAGATTTGGGCCCCTATGGCACCTTCGTCCGAATAATTATCAAAATTACGCAAACAGTTCTGATGACCGCCCACCAGCGCATGACAGGAAATCATTTCTGTAACCAGAGACACACCCGGCGCAAATATACGAATTATCTGTCGGAATGGTTTATCTGTAATCCCAGCAATTGGCGCAGCAAAAATTTGATTGGGTGTAAACATTCTGTTATAATGACATTGATGAAGGAAAAAATCAAAAATTTCTTTGGCTTTTTGGGACGCGCCTGGACAGGCGGCATTCGCGGCAAGATAGGCGTCTTGTGCGCGATATTTGCCGCATTCATGTTTTGCAGGATATTTTTTGGCGAAGTCACCGCGCAACGCTTTGTGATAAACATCTGGCGTCTGAACACGGAACAGGAACAATTGGACAAAGAAGCCGCCAAATTGGAAACCTTTCAAAAACACATCAAATTGATTCAGGGGTATTCCCCGGACTATGTGGAAGAATTGGGGTTAAAATACTTAAACGTTGGCGGCCCCAAGGCTAAGATTCTTAAAATTTAGTAAAAGGATAAAAAAACAATGGCAAACATAAAAAAACGTCTGGGAACAGCAGTTAACAAAATGATCGACAAAACCCAGAAAGTTGCACGAAACACGACTGCCTGCACAATGATGGCAGGGGCTGCCTTGTTGACAACTGGTGCGCTGATGACATCTTGCGAAAAAGGGGATGACGAAGTTCTAGCCAGCGCACCAATCACAATTACAGACGCAGATATTGAATTAAATAAGGATCTGGATAATAAGTACAGTGATTCAAAATACACCAATATAAATATCAATGTAAAGAATTCAAAAAATGTCAAAACGGCAATCTATTTGGCGATGAATTTAATTCGCTATGGACATACTGAAAACAAAAACGTATCACTGATATATTACAACCGATAATAAGATCAGTTTTTCCGGATTTTATGGCCTGATGGAATTTGAAGTCTTTTCGGAATGTGTATCTGCGGCCAATTACAGATTCATAAACAGTTATAACAGCAAGTCTGATGGAACAGCATTTAACTATACTGACAACATTACCACCACTAAAATGCCTGCATCCTGCAATTTGAACCTAAAAAGCAGTATCAGAAATATTGATATATCAGGATTGCGGTATACGTTGAACAAGAACAGTTCTTTGAAGCCATTGGTCGATATGATTCATATTCTACAAGCAAGTGGGTTTAATATCATAGGTCTGGAAGATTTTAACACTTTAGATCAAGAAGTAAAAAATACTCCAAATCCATATCTAAGTTTGAAGGGCAACAATACATTTGCCAAACAAGATATCACTTTGGAAATGGCGCAAAAGATGTACGGCAAAGGCACTCGCAGCTAAACCCATAGGTAAAAAAATAAATACCACGATAAAGAATAAAGGCCGTGATATTGCGACCTTTTTCTTTTAATTCAGGTACCCTGTTTTGACATTCGGACATTTTTTATAATTTTAGTCTAAAATAAAAATATTGGAAATTAGGAAAATATCATGTACAATCGCCGCAGTGCGCTCGTAGCTCAGCTGGATAGAGCATCGGATTTCTAATCCGCAGGTCGCAGGTTCGAATCCTGCCGAGCGTGCCAATCCGTATATTCGCACTCAAATTTATCCATGTAGTTTCTCAGTGAACAAAAGCTTTTTGGTTGCCAAGGGTTATTTCCCCTTGTCGGCTGTGTGCCGCTACACCCCGTCGCTGGCGGACTTGATACGATGTTTATTCCCCTTCGCCAACGAAGGGGTGGACGCAACGCGGCCGGGATAGTGGTCCCACACAACCAACGAACGCGGTAGTCCGAGACAAAAAATACCGAATCCTGTAATAGCCGCCGCCGCAGGCAACGCCGCATCCAGCGCATGATTAATGCCGCTGCATACAATTATCCCGCCAGTACATGCCTGGCGACGGCTTCCGCCGACACAGTAATACCCCATGCCGCAATCAAGACAATCATTTGAATCCTGCGGCAGATATGTTCCGGACACGCAGTATTTTATCTTGGACGCTAGTTCGGCATTGACCCTGCTTGCGGCAATGACGCTGCCGTTTGCGGTCGCGCTGTAATTGGTCTCGCGATCGTTCAGCAACTCATTCGTATTATCTATCGCGGCATATAAATATTTTTCAGACGCAATAGTGCCGACCGGTACATTCAATTCCACACCCCATGTCTTTTTAATATTGTCCCTGATATAACTTGTGCCCGCAATATTGGCATATGCAAACTGACTCATGAAAAACAAGCAAACCACCACACAACGAACTGACATCGTATCCCCCTTGGTTATGAAAAAGACCACCATTTGAGAGGTGGTCGGGAGTTAGTCAGTTAACAAGCGTAACTCTGTTGCCTTTGGATAAACCCTTTTGTATAGCAACAGCATCCCGACCGTGCAGTCGGGACATTTATAAGTTGTGGCCTGTGGGTGACTAAACCCTCTCACACAAACAAATGTCCTCTTTATTCTATATATCCCCAGCTTAAAAGTAAACTGAAAACAATATAATCGGGAAATTTTTTTATCTGATTTTCTGGTTTTGGGTGATTTTGCTCATTACTTGACTTTTGACAGAGTAATATTTATCCAGATAGTTCTTCATATTCGTTTTGGCAAAATCGCCATAATAAAACATCGCAGTTTTCGCATCATGTGTGATTTCATCACGCACATGAATACATGTTTTATTAAACCCTGACCTTAAACCTGTTTGGTACCAACTGTTGAAACCGGTGGCTCTATCTTGATCATATCTGATTGCTTTTCTTGTGCTGCACGCTGTTTTTCCAGATACAAGAATTCATGCATAGAAATACGAAGAGCCAACCACCAACGCATAAATTTTGGTACACCATAAAAATGTGCCAAAGCATTGGTAATATTTGATTTCAAGAATCTGTCGCCCAATGGATGTATTTTACCTTCTCGCAACCAGCGCTTGGCCCACAAGAATTCAATCTTGGCCAGATCCATGATCCTTTTTCTACTGACTTTGGCGCCAGACAGCTTTTTATATTCTGATAAAAACGTTCTGTACAACGGTTTGTTCTTTGACAAAGCCAATGTAACCAAATCGCGTGAACGTTCGTAAATACCACAATTACAAAAATCAAACACACCGCGCAAGCTGCCATCTGGATTGACCACGGAATTTGGCCCCTTCAGTCCAAAATGAACCAAAACCATATCTTTTCCTGCAATCTTTTGATTGATGATTTTTTCATAATTCTTTTTGAATGCCTTCATATGCCGTGGACTTAAATATGGGATAAAATATTGTTCCACGTCTTTGAATTTCATATATGGTACATTTTGTTTCAGTTCAGGTACCGCCTTTACCAATGCAGGGACATCCACACTGTGTAATTGGGCCAAGAACTTGGCACAGCTTTTTGCCAGTTTCTGTTGTTTACGTGGTTTAAAACTGAATTTGTGCCAAGACCAGTTACCGCCCATCAACATTTTGTGAACTGCGTAACTGACGTCACCTTCTTGGTGGATTTCGATTTCAGGAATTTCAACCGATATGTCTTTTTTAATCACACGACAAACATCAGCTTCTTTTTGATAGATGTTTTTGTTTGTTTTTGGGAACCTGTACACTTGATCGTGAACTTTGAAGGCAAAAGAATCACTGCCTGCGCCCAGGAATTTGATATCTTTGGCATCATATTTATTTATCAGGAACCCGTACGCTGTTTTGTAATTCATCTCAACACCGCTTGATTAAGATCTATAATAATTAAATGTCATAACAAATCTAGGACAATATTCAAATAAAATTTACTTAAAAAAAATTCGTTTCTGACAGGGATTTAACAACTTTTATAAAATAACCATGCCTGTTTTCCGGCTGACAACCCGTTTGACACACAATTACTATATCTGCTATAATTGCTGTTGTATGATATAGTATAATCACACGGGTGGTGTTTATGCGGTCAATGAATTATAATATATTTCCAGAACCTCCGCCAACGCTTTTTTAAAAGCGCCGGGGAATTTTATCCCAATTATTTTTTTAATTTCCCTGACAAATTCCACAAAAAATAGGTGTTTGTCTTATGATTTCAAATATAAAAAAATATTCAGAAAAAAATGTATATGAAGCCGCTGTTGATCGTATAAATTATATTTTTAAAAATTTTGAAAAAATATATGTGTCATTTAGTGGTGGCAAGGATAGCGGCGTTATGCTGAGCCTGGTTGTAGATTACATGCGCGCACATAACATAACAAAAAAAGTGGGCGTACTGTTCATTGATTTAGAAGGACAATACGATCTGACCATAGAATATATAAAGCGCGAATTGAAAAAGAACGAAGACCTGTTTGAAGTATTCTGGGTCTGTTTGCCACTGAATCTGCGCAATGCAGTCAGCGTATTTGAACCTTTCTGGACTCCTTGGGATTTGTCACAGCGCGACAAATGGATTCGTGAATATCCTGAATTCGATGGTGTAATAACCGAAGAAAACAATCCCTTTCCGTTCTTTTTAAAGCATATGGAATTCGAACAATTCGTGCCTGAATTTGGAAAATGGTATGCCAATGGAAAAAAGACCGCCTGTCTGGTCGGTATACGTTCTGACGAAAGTTTCAATCGTTTTAGAACAATCGCAATGAAAAACAAAGAAATGCTAAGCAATCTTAATTGGACAACGAAAATATTCGATTATGAAGAGCTTTATAACTGTTATCCAATTTATGACTGGAAAACCGAAGACGATTGGATCGCAAACGCAAAGATGGATTGGGATTATAACCAGCTTTATGATATGTTCTATAAAGCGGGCGTACCTTTATCTAGTATGCGTATATGTCAACCGTATGGCGATGATCAACGAATCGGATTAAATCTTTTTCGCGTCATAGAACCCGAAACTTGGGCAAAGGCTGTAAATCGCGTCAGTGGTGCAAACTTTGGCAATATTTATGCTGGGAATCGTATATTGGGATATCGCGATGTAAAGTTACCCCCAGGACATACTTGGCGCAGCTATACAAAGCTTTTGTTGGCAACTCTACCAAAAGAAATCGCAAATAATTATATAAACAAGTTTATAAAATTTATAACTTACTGGCACCGCAATGGGTCACCTATTCCGGATAAACTGCTGAATATGCTGCCGGGGGAAGCCGTGATTTTAAATAAAACTTCCACACGTGGAAGAAAAAATAAACCTTTGATGATTTATAAATCAATCCCAGACCGCGTCCATATTCAACTAGAGGCGCAGAAAGCGGCTCCAACATGGCGACGTATGGCGATATGCATACTAAAAAATGATCAACTGTGCCGCAGCCTGTCTTTTACCCAGACCAAGCGCCAGCGCGAAAAAATGCAAACCTTATTAACAAAATACAGCAGGATATAAAAATGTCATTAATAAAAGAATTTAAAAGCCCCGTATATAATGTTCGGGCAATCCCCGTCGAAAAAATACGTGCCAACGAATACAATCCTAATCGCGTTGCGCCACCGGAAATGGAACTGCTTTATGATTCAATCAAGCAAGACGGGTACACTATGCCGATCGTTGTCTATTATCATGAAGAAGATGATATGTACGAAATAGTCGATGGCTTTCACAGATACAGCATAATGATGCAGAAAAAAGATATCTATGAACGCGAAAATGGATTATTACCTTGTTCAATAATAGAGAAACCAATTGATGAACGAATGGCATCCACTATACGACACAACCGCGCACGCGGCAG
>JAIRLP010000038.1 GCA_031259365.1 Rickettsiales bacterium | reverse complement strand
TGGGTAAAGAATTATTTGCAGAATGTGAACGCTTTGGCGGTCTGTGGGTTGATGCCCCATGTCTGGATCCAGATAAATGTGATCTGTTAGATATGTTCTATCTAGAAACCAGTTCCAATTATAAATGGGGATATTGTACACAAAAGGCAACAACAGAACCTTGATGTTAGATAGTGTGGATAAAAGATTGTTTGATTTACGGCTGTAAAAGTAAAGAAATAACAAGAATTTGGGCGAAGCATGTATATCATACATACAAGAACAAATTTGCAGTTAATTATTTGATTTTACACCACCCGAAGGGTGCGGGTTTAATCACTTGGATCTGCGTCAATCCTTCGCGCCGTATAATATACGGCTTTGTCAAGTTTCCTTGATTTGCGCGATTTTCCTTCGCACAAATCAAACAATTTTTTATTCACGCTATCTAATGTTTGCGACAAATGCAAAAATCTGATAGAATACAAGAACAAGAGACAGATAAGATGAAGAGAATATTTACAGTATCTTTATTTTCCACATTATGTGCGATCATTTTGGGTGGTAATGCCATGGCTGCAATTCCATGGTGGTTGCAACCAACCATTTGCCGCCCCAATCCAACTGGTTGCTATGCCAGCATGGGTTCGGGATTCGATGATGGCATGTGGGATGCAACATCAAATTGTTGGGGATTGAAAATGATTTGTGGGCAAGCCATCATTCCAACCGCATCCGATTCTGTTGCAATGGGTAAAACCACAATCACAGCTGGCACCGGTATTAATAATGATTTCGATACAGATTTGTTAAATGGTGATTGTTTTGGATCTCGTAAAACCACGGCAAACGGTTCTATGGCATCTGTGAATGGAACATACGTAAACGTCTGGTGTAATGGTATTCTGGACAGTGCGGACGAAGTATTACCGACAGGCGAAATTACATTTGGCACGCAACCAAAATGCAAAGACATCGCACCAAATGGTTGGGTTGCTGTACTGAATCAAAAATGTTATGGAAAATATTATGATCCATCTGACTACTATATTGAATGCGAAGGCAATAATGTAATGCCAACACGTTTGATTGAATTGAATGGCGCTGCTGCAATTATTGGAACTGGCTCGGGCAGTTATGATTATCCAACAGATACCAATGCAGCAAAAAGTTTGTTTGATAAAATGCAGGCAACATCTACTGCACAAAAGGCACAGTATTTTAATAACGATTAAATGAACAAATTCTGATAAATAAAAATCCGGTGATTGCCGGATCTTTATTTGAACTTCTTGATCTATTGATAACCACCATGTATTTCCAACATGGTCCCAGTTATATAGCTGGCATCACCGCTGCATAAAAACACGATTGGTTTTGCAATTTCTGACGGTTCTGCAAAACGTCTCAATGGCGTCTTTGCATTTTCTGCATCGATTAAATCCTTGGGTAAGTCTTTATTCATATCTGTATTTACCCAACCCGGCGAAACAGCATTCACATTTACATAAGGTGCAAATTCCACCGATAGACTTTTAGTCAAAGAAACAGGTCCTTTTTTTATTCTCTAATTTATTTATGCGGCCCTTTTGCCTTTGGCGTTACCTTCAAATATTTCAACGGGTGCTTTCTTACCTCGCACGACTTCGCCATCAATAACGATTTCAACCAGATCTTCTTTGTCCGGGGCATCAAACATTGGCGCCAACAGAATCTTTTCCAGAATACTGCGCAAACCACGGGCGCCTGTTTTACGAACTTGGGCCAGTTTTGCTATTTCGCGCAAAGCATCTTCTGTGATTGTCAGTTTAATCCCATCCATTTCCAACATCGCAACAAATTGTTTAACAACTGCGTTCTTTGGTTCTGTCAAAATCTTTATCAAAGATTCTTCATCCAACTCGTTCAATGTTGTAATAACTGGCAAACGACCGACTAATTCTGGAATGATTCCAAATTTCACCAAATCTTCTGGCTGCACATCATCAAGATGATTCTTTTCCGCCAGTTCTTTTTTGGATTTGACGTCAGCACCGAAACCAATTCCACGACGTTCTGTTGAACGATTTCCAATAATTTTATTCAGTCCTTCAAATGCACCGCCGCAAATAAACAAGACCTTGGATGTATCCAATTGCACTGTTGTTTCGCCTGGATGTTTACGCCCCCCCCCGCCTGCTGGGACATTGGCAACCGTACCTTCAACCAGTTTCAATAAAGCCTGTTGAACACCTTCGCCAGATACGTCACGGGTCAAGGATGGGTTTTCTGATTTACGTGAAATCTTGTCTAATTCGTCGATGTAGATAATACCCTTTTGGGCGCGTTCGACATCAAAATTCGCATTCTGTAACAAACGTGTCAAAACACTTTCAACGTCATCGCCAACATAACCTGCTTCGGTCAAAGTTGTCGCGTCCGCAATAGCGAACGGAACATCCAAAATTCTGGCCAGTGTTTGTGCGAACAAAGTCTTACCAGTACCAGTCGGACCGATCATCAATACGTTAGATTTCTGAATTTCGATATTAGAAGACATTGCAACACTATGGCGTTTATAATGATTATAAACCGCAACTGACAATGTACGCTTGGCTTCGTCCTGACCGATGATATATTCGTTCAAGAATTTATAAATTTTTGACGGTGTTGGCAATTTAGACGCGTCCTTGGAAATTTCCGTACGGATATCATCCGCCATAATGTCATTACACAAATTAATACATTCATCACAGATGCAAACATTTTTGCCAGATACCAGTTTTTTTACTTCATACACAGCTTTGCCACAAAAACTGCACACATTTTGCGGGTCTTCGTGATTATGCTCTTGTGTTTTTACTTTATCTTCGCTCATTTCAATCCCTTATCGAATGAATTAACGTTCAGGTGCTTTAAGATTTCTTTGTTAAAATTTCGTCAATCAGACCAAATTTTTTAGATTCTTCCGCGTCCATCCAATTGTCGCGTTCCATTGCGTCGAAAACTTCTTTTTCTTTGCGACCTGTGAAATCAGCCATTAACTGAACCATTTTCTTTTTATTACGAACAAACTGGTTCAATGTGATTTCCATATCTGTAATTTTGCCTTCGGTCCCCGCTGAAGGTTGATGAATCATGATGCTGGTATTTGGCAATGCAAAGCGTTTACCTTTTTCGCCTGCCGCCAACAACACGGCGCCCATAGACGCCACCAAACCCATACCGATGGTTGAAACCGGTGCCCTGATATATTGCATTGTGTCCATGATTGCCCAGCCGTGATTAACGCTGCCCCCGGGGCTGTCAATGTATAGTGAAATTTCGGCGTTTGGATTTTCGGACTCTAAGAATAATAACTGAGCCACGATAGTATCTGCCATTTTTTGTTCAATTTCACCGCTTATTACAATAATGCGGTCACGCAAAAGCCGTGAATAAATGTCGAAAGAACGTTCTCCTCTTGGAGATTCTTCGATAACCATTGGGATTAAAGCCATAATCAAAATCCTTTTGCATTACGGACACGAAAATATCTTCAACCGCGTCCTTTTTATAAATAATACCACAGAAAAACCCGATTCGCGAATTTAACATCGGCTTTCATCTATATAGTTAAGATGAATGCAAATACAAGAGATTAATAAACAATTGCTGATTTTTGACAGCGGACAGCTGAATTAATAGGTAATTGCTTGCCCCGGCCCTTCGCCGGGGCAGAAATCAATTTGCTTCCAAGACCTTTATCCCTGGTAATTCTTGACCTTCGATAAATTCCAAGAATGCGCCACCACCTGTCGATACATATGTAATATCGTCTTTGGTCCCTGTTTCTTCCAAGGCAGCTACTGTATCACCACCACCAACGATGCTTTCAATATTACCCTTGGTTGTTTCCAGCGCCAAAGCGCGCGCAATCGAAAATGAACCATAAGACCAAATTGGGAACCATTCAGCCATTCCAACAGTTCCATTCCAGATGACTGTCTTAACGCTTTTGATTGCCTTGATATTACGTTCTGTGGTTCTGATACCAGCGTCGATAATAATGTCATCATCCAAGATCTGATTAAATTCTTTGTTTGTGCGTTCAATATCCCGTTTGAAATCTTTGGCAGTCCCTTTGTCAATTGGTGTCAACAATTCACAATTATGCTGTTTTGCCAATTCCATGATTTCCAGCGCAGTATCTTTCATTTCAGCTTCATACAATGAATTACCAACTTTTTGGCCCATTGCAAAATTGAATGTTGTACCGATTGCACCACCAACAATCAATTTGTCAGACATCTTTACCAATGTTTTCAACACATTTAATTTACTGGAAACTTTACCGCCCGCGACAATAGATAACAGTGGGCGTTTTGGATTTTCCATAACTTTGGTTAAATGTTCGATTTCAGATGCCAACAAAGATCCTGCATAAGAAGGTAGGATTTCAGCCACACCCACAGTTGATGCATGCGCACGATGAGAAACCGCAAAAGCATCGTTTACAAAGATATCAAAACCCGCGGCCAACTTTGCAGCAAATTCAGGATCATTCTTTTCTTCGCCGGGGTAAAAGCGAACGTTTTCTAATAAAACAACATCGCCTTCTTTCATGTTTGTCATAAAATCTTTATTCAGACAATCTGGGATTAATTTTACATTTAGATATTCAGCAATAGGCGCCAAAGTGTATTCCATATCCGGCTGTCCCTTTGGACGTCCCAGGTGTGCCAAGATAGCAATCTTAGCCCCCGCATCTTGTAATTTACGAATCGTTGGCATTGATTGTTCTATACGAAATACGTCCATAATTTTGCCTTCTGTAATCTGAACGTTAAAATCGTCGCGCAGCAAAACAAATTTGCCTTTGACGTCTACATTTTTTAATGTGCGAATCTGCATAAGAAATTCCTTTTATTCTTTTCCGCACAATTATGACCGGTTTTGCCATGCATGTCAAAATCTAATATCTGCCATCCGGCATAAATCAGACTTTTATCCATTTTCCTTTTGCTTTATAAAGATAAATGTTTTAGAATAAACAACAGACATTTGTTAGTGTGAACGGGTTTCATCACCCATGTGCCATAACAATAAATGTCCCGACTATGGTCGGGATGTCGTTGCTATACAATAGGTTCCGGCCAAAGGCAGCGAAGTTAGCACATAACTGATGAACTCCCGACCACCTTCTAACAGGTGGTTTTTTCAATCTAAACGTAGATTGTTCACATTATGTTGATACGGAAAGACTTGTAATTAAAAAATATAAGCAGCATATTATCCAACATCTCATAACTCTTACTATATCTTTTGCTGCGTCTATTAAACCTTGCCA
>JAIRLP010000128.1 GCA_031259365.1 Rickettsiales bacterium | reverse complement strand
AATTCCAACAATGCGTTTGCAGTTTTTGGATCGGACGCCAAGAATATTTCCCAAGGATCGCGCAATGCGCTTTCTGTATATCTTGCGATTTCAGGGTTAGATAACTTTTCTTTGGTTTGTCCCAAAAATTGTGGTGTTTTATAAAACACTGAAACAATGGCAGCAACGGAATCAAATACGTCTTCGCTGATGATTGTTGCGGCGGCTTTATTATTAATCTTTTCGCCGTAATTTTTCAGACCACGAGTAATGGCTGTTTTAAATCCACTTTCATGTGTTCCGCCATCAATTGTTGCAATCGTATTACAAAAAGATGTAAAGAAACCATCGTCAGATGCCGCACCATTTTCATCTGTTAAAAAAGTAAGCGCCCATTCCACACGACCACTGTCATCAGGAAAGTCGATACTGCCGCTAAAGATTTTTGGTAAAATGCGTGGCTTTGAATTTGTGCGTTCTTCCAAGAAATCTGCAACACCGTTTGGATAATAGAATTCCGTCGTGGCCGGGATGTTCATATCTTCGGTCAATAATTCTGGATTACATTTCCATTCAACTTTGACGCCCTTGGACAAAAAAGCCTTGGCACGCGCCATACGATAGATTTTGATGGGTTTAAATACCGCTGATTCACCAAAGATTTGATCGTCAATGGTAAAGCGAATACGTGAACCGTGATTTTTTGTAGCATCCCCGCGTACCATTGGACTGGTTGCCAAACCACGGGAAAATGTTTGAGTCCACGCATAGCCGTCACGGGAAATATTAATAATCATTTCAGATGACAAGGCATTTACAACAGAAGATCCCACGCCATGCAAACCACCAGATGTTTTATAAACGCTGTTATTAAATTTTCCACCACTGTGCAATGTGGTTAAAATAACTTCCAGTGCCGATTTTCCAGGGAATTTTGGATGTTCAGCCACAGGAATACCACGACCGTCATCGGTAATTTCAACTGTTTTGGAATCAATTAATTCCACGTTGATTTTTTTGGCAAAACCGGCAACCGCTTCATCAATAGCATTGTCCATAATTTCAACAGGCAAATGGTGCCAAGCCTTTTCATCTGTACCGCCAATATACATACCTGGACGCAACCGAACCGGTTCCAAACCTTCCAGGACTTGAATATCTGATGCATCATAAGAAGTGGGTTGTGTTGCCAATTTAAATCTCTTTATATTTATATAACAGCCCAATATTATTAAAACATTATTTGATTTTTCGCAAGTGAAAACAGACATCTCAAAGATGATTTCTTCCCGATTTATCGGTAGAAACAGAGATTTTTGGGGCCACAAAAGGCTTTATTGCTTGATTATATGAAAAGATTATCTATAATATTGACAAAATAAAATACTTTGTATATATTTGGCAAACCTAATATTTATAAAAGCGATAAGAATATAAATGCAAAAAATAACATTATATTGGATATCAACGGCGTTATTTTAAATGACGTTAAACTGTCCGTTATATTGCATGCAATGCAAGAATATGGTCATGCCAAGGCGTTGTATCTATTAGCTTGTTGGAAATTGAAAGACGTCGTCAAAAAATATAAAGGTCGCAAAATTCTGGGCGTATCAATGAATGAAAAGTGGCAGCAGTTGCATCAGATTTCAGAAAAATATATTATGCCAATCGCAGCAAAACAGGCACCAAGAGCATATTTCTGCCACAATCAGAACGCGCCATAAATTTGATAACAGATTTGAAAAACTTTGATGCAAGTGTCTGTTCAAATGCGGGTGTCGATGAATCTAAAACTTGTGCAGAAATTTCATATCGTAAAAAATCAAAAGGGATGGACAAAGTTCGTCAATATGAATTATTGCATCCAGATGCGTCGAAAAAAGAATTTTATAGACAGTCAGCATCAGGTTATGCAGTGACTTATGTCGTTGATGGCAGTCTGCGCAATATCAAAGCTGCTTATGAAGTTGATATGGAATTCAAAAAAGATTATGCTGTAAATTCAGAAATTGAAAGAATCTTTATCTCGAACAATAAAAAAGAAAGAAAAATTGCACACGAACGATATGGGGCACGCCGTTTTTCAAATCTGTTGGGTTTCTATAACCTGGCCATAGTCAAAAATAATCTAATGTAGCTGGAATCAGGGGGCGGAAAATTCGCCCCTTGATTATTTTTTCAATTTTACTTATATATAGGACACATAAAAGATTAGGTCAGGTAATAGAGACATGAATCCAAGTGTACAAATACACCGTGCGGAGCGTTATTAGCGACAAACGGATGTACGCGTCACAAGGGTTCATCGGATTACTTGGAACAGCATTAAGGCAAGCGGTAGAAGCAGATGAACCCATATGATATTTTAGGCGTTGCGAAAGACGCATCTGACGCGGACATTAAGAAAGCGTATCATAAATTAGTTATGAAGTATCACCCGGACAAAAACCAGGGTGACGTCGCCTCCGAAGAAAAATTTAAAGAAATTAATAATGCATTTGATATCCTGAAAGATCCTCAGAAGCGTGCGGCTTATGATCGATTCGGTGATTCCGCATTCGCAGGTGGTAATGGGGCGAGTAGCAATATGGGTGGAAATCCATTTGGTGGCGGCTTTGGCGGATTCAGCAGTGGCGGCATGGGCGGTATGGAAGACATCATTCGCGAGGCTATGCGTGGTTTTGGTTTCGATGGCTTTGGCGGCACCAGCCAAGGCGCTGGTATACAGCGCGGTGGTCGTGATTTACTGGACGAAGTTGTTATTGATTTAAAAGATGCTTATTTCGGCACAACCCATACAGTAAAATTTTCCAGCAATGTAAAATGTGAAAAATGCCATGGATACGGCACAGATGACGGTCGGCCCGCACCTGTTTGTGAACGTTGCGCTGGCAGTGGTGTTCTGCATCAGCAAAAGGGTTTCTTTACGGTCGAAGTTCCTTGTCCAGATTGTGATGGATTGGGGCGCAAGATTAAAAAGAAATGTTCACAATGTGATGGTATCGGTACACAGCATAAACACCGGAACTTGGAAGTTGAAATCCCAGCTGGTATCGAAGATGGCGAACGCCTGCGTTTGGCAGGTCAGGGTGAAGCAGGCCCATTGGGTGGACCGGTTGGTGATTTCTATTTAGATGTGCGTGTACGTCCAGATAAAAGATTTACCCGTCATGGAAATGATTTGTTGGTTCGCGAAGATATTCCATTTACCATTTTGGCACTGGGTGGTGAAATTGAAGTTGACACGATTGATGATAAAAAATTAAGCATCAAGGTGTCTTCTGGTACCCAGATTGGTGACAGACTGCGTGTGCGCGGTCATGGTATGCCAGGACGCCGCGCCGGTCATTTTGGTGATATGTATATCGAAGTTGGCATGAAAGTCCCAACCAAATTAAATGACAAGCAAAAGAAAGCCTTGCAGGAATTTGACAAGACCAAGTCTGATAAAAAAGGCTGGTTTTAATAAAGTTTTACTCAAGTGTCAAGCATGTAGCTTATTTAGACCGTCCCCCCGGCGCAGGCCGGGGTCCGGAACCAGGTTCTTGTCAATTGAATAGTACCGGGCGCCGGTTCTTGTTTTGACACTTATTAAAATAAAATGTCAAAACAATTC
>JAIRLP010000124.1 GCA_031259365.1 Rickettsiales bacterium | reverse complement strand
TTGTGTGTTTTCGTCTTCAATGCCAGCCAAAACGCCCAATTCAGCTTCTACGGTTACACCGCGCTGATGTGCGTATGCAACCACTTGTTTTGTCTGTGCGATATTTTCTTGCAGGGATAAATGGCTGCCGTCGATCATAACGCTGGAAAATCCCAATTCGATGGCGTTAATACAGGCATCCACACTGCCGCCATGATCCAAGTGCAGGACAATATTGCCTGGTTTAAAGTTTTTACCGCGGATCATGCCCATTAATAAATCGGAACCCATATATTTCATTGCTGATTCTGACACGGCTAAGATCACAGGGCTTTTGGTTTCATCACATGCTTGCAAAATAGCCTTTAGTGTTTCCATGTTATAAAAGTTAAAAGCAGGAATTGCATAACCATCAGCAACAGCGTGTGCAAACATTTCCTTGGTATTAACCAGTCCCAGATCTTTATAGTTCATATATTTCTCCTGTTTGTATCAGGTATTATAGCATAATTATTCAGATAGTGTTAAGAAAGTAAAGGCTGATTTTTCGCGCACTGCATAATTTTATCTCGTACAAAGTGACCTTTACTTTCTTAACATTATCTATGCGAGGAATTTAATAGAAATTTGACAATCTGTAATTTTGTGCAACAATCAATACGAATCGGGGAGTTATGTGAGAGATAACCGAGATTTAAAAAGGTATACACATGAAACCGCGTGTATAAACATTTAATTTTTCCACAGGGAAAAATTTTAATGTGCGTCACAAGGTTCCATCGATAAGCTTAAAGAATCTTCAAAAACAAAGGAATTTGTCGATGAAAAAAGTATTATGTTCTATTTTAGGTTTGGCCGCATTGTCTGGCTGTGCTTATGATTATTACAAAGGTGGTGTTAAATATGTACAAGATGGCGCAGATTGCATTTACTATGCTGGCGAACGCGGACAGAAGTTCTCTAATGACGTTTACAGCATGGGCAAAGACCAGAAAGTGGTATACCGTAACACTTTGTGTGCTAGCTTGTTGGACAAAGATTCTGCAGGTCAGGCATATGTTCAGGACCGTCAGGTTTTGGCGTCGGCAGCTAAAGAAGCATCTTGTAATTCTTGTGCATGCAAGTCAGGTTGTTCTCGGGCCACACCAGTTATGAAACGCCGTTATGTAATTGTTTCCGCAATGTAGTATATTGTTGTTGATTGATAAACGTCATTCCATTAGGGGTGGCGTTTTTTGTATCTTTTTGACGTATTTTGTTTGAAGTACCATCTTTGTTGTGATATAATATTAATGATAACAAGGAGATTCTATATGAAGAAATTAGCTTTCGGACTGTTTGCTGTATTTGCCGCAATGGGCATGGCTGCTGCTGCGCCTTTGGGTGGCGATCCATGTGTTTTGATCACCAGCATGCAGGGTGTATTCAAAACAATGCGTACTTTGGCCTTCGTAGGTGCAGGTTTCTGTATCGCTGGTTGGGCATGGAGCTTTATCACTGCTGGTGAAGCTAAAATGGATGACCTGAAGAAAAAGGGTGTTGGTCTGTTAGTGGGATTTACACTGTTGTTCGGTATTGGCATCGTATTGCAGTTCTTGCCAGGTATTGCCGGTTGTGCTGCGGTAGGTTGGTAATAAAATAGAAAAAATTAAACCGTCTGCATCCTGTTCGCTGAATATAAAGTGAATGGGTTGTGACGGTCTTTTTATTTGAAAATTATGGCTGTTTTTCTAGTTTATCTTTATTTGGTTGTTTTTATTATTTTCGACATTGTGATTCTGACGTTGGGTATAGAACAGATGGTTGGATTTTATAAAAACATGGCGCCAGAAGTTCCTGCCAGTAAAAAATTACGTCAGGGTGTGGCGGCGCAAATCAAAAAAGATATGGTAGATGTTAAATCCATTTTGGATATTGGTTCTGGTTGGGGGACAATGGTAAAAACTGTTGCGCGTGCATTTCCCAAGGCGTCTGTTACTGGGATAGAAATTATGCCACTGCCATTTGTATATTCTTCGATCAGATGTTTGCTTAATAAGAATGTAAAAATAGTTCTAGGGAATGCTTTCAAAGTTTTAAAAAAGAAAAACGAAAAATTTGATGTGGCGATTGCTTATTTGTTGACGCCTGAGATGAAAAATGTTGAAGGCTTTTTATCCGGATTCAAAATTTTAATTGCGGTGGATTTTCCTTTGCCTGATGTCAAAGAATCAGAAAAGATTAAATTACACAAAGACAGATTTGGCCAGCATTATCTGTATGTTTATAAGAAATAATTATCTTTCGTGGGGTTTGGTGAAGATATATTGCGGACATTGCTTTGTCGTTTTTGACAAAGCTTTTTTTATCTCGGGCGCAGCTGTATAATTTTTAACAGCATTGTGGATTTCTTGTTTCGTTTTCTGGTCCATCAAATCTAACATGCATAGACCATCAAATGTTAAAAATTGTTTGATTATTTCATCTTTTGTTTTATTAATTTTGGATTTTATTCGTGCTGTGGCACCGTTAACCATGTTTTCAAGCAATGCGTTTATAATCTGTTCTTGGTAAAGATGGAATGATTCTTTAAATCGATTTAATTCAGACAGAATGATGGCGTGGACTTCATCGGGTGATAATTCGGGTGGAATGGATTTTGTCTGGAATAACCAAGTCAGATAGGGTGAATAATTGCCAAAATTCTTGGATAATGATTTTTGCAACTTTAATCCATCTGCGGATTCGGCCATCCAAAAATTATCAGTATTAAACAAGGGGGCATATTTCTTGCGGATGTAATTGGTTTTGTAAAGCAGGCTGTACACGGGAAAGGCAGCGCACAGATTTCCTGTTCGCGCCAAGACCTCGCGGTGGGACAAGAATTCCGCAATCCTGGCAGATAATTCGAAATAAAGCTCTATCTCTATAATCTCGGGTGGCGTTAATTGTGCATAATTGTAAATGCTGAATTTTGCGGCATGATCTTCTTCATGTTTTCTGCGAAAAGGAATTTCTTGATTGAACGCATGAACGATATCATTTATCTCGGTCGCACTGAACAATTTGAAATCTGGGCTGTGTGCATCGGCAAAGTAATAAACAAGCGTTATCATATTTAAATTCTTGTCATAGAACCCTTTGGTTTCGTCGAATTTATATATATCCTTGTCGGATTTTATAAAAACCGTATCCATTTCGACAATGGGTGGGCGTTTATGGGCGTCGTTGATGTATGCGTATAGCTTCTCGTTCGACAAGTTATAGATTGAATCCGTATTCAGTCTTTGCGCTTTGACTGGCAGAAAAGCCATCGCTGCCAATCCCAACGAGAAAATCTTTTTCTTCATCTTCAATTTGTATAGCTGCAGTTGTTGGTGAATTCATAGGAACCGGTGCTGTCGGTTACGGTTATGTTCTTGGGAAAATAACAGGCGGTAATCCCAGTGTTAGTATAACCGGAAGTTGTCGCGCCGACGGCTTTGTCCGGACATTCGGCACAGGTGCTGCCGGTTTTATAATATCCGTTGGTACAATGTGTTGGGGTCGTGCATGCGGTCGGCCAAGTACAGCTGTTGCAGTTACAGTTTTCTGTTATCAAGCAAACACCCCCGGTGACAGTTGTTGAATTGATGTATTTTTGTTCTGGTGTTTTACAACATACCCAAGTGTTGTCTATTATTTGGCCCCCACTGTATCCATCGACGCAGTCGGTTTCCGTGCCACAGAACTGGTCTAGGCCGTTACG
>JAIRLP010000115.1 GCA_031259365.1 Rickettsiales bacterium | reverse complement strand
TAATCCCAAGTATATCCAGACCGACCCAAGTCATCCATCCAGGTTGTCGGCCCCTCATAGTAATGCACAATAAACAAATATGTTCCCGGCCCAATTGTCCCGGCGCAGCCGTTTTCGGGATAATTCACCAAATTGCCGAAATTAGCACAAGCATAGCTCGTATCAGGCGATGGCGAATAATTCACACCACAATATTTGCCTGAGTACGAATGGTCCCACCTGCCCCCACTGAGATATTTCGGTTTGTGGCATATAGGCATTTACTTCATCCAGGGTTAGCACGCGATTGACCAAACCCGGTGCCATTTGATCTGATGCATTGTTTTCATTATTGCATCCGATCGCGCCACCCGTGCATGGGGCGCGATGCGATCCACCAGTGCAATAATATCCCAATCCGCAATTAACACAATCATTACCGCCAGCAGGCAAATATGTTCCTGCGGCACAATATTTTATCCAGCTTTGTATTAAAACGTCCCCACGCGTTGTGGCAATCACCCCGCCCGTATTCAAAGAAGAATAATTTGTCCGTACGCCATTTAATGCCAGATTGGCAGAATCAATCGCACTATAAAGATATTTTTCGGATGCGATTGTTCCTGTTGTGGCCCCCAATCTAATTCCCCAAAGATCATAAACCCGTTTTTGAACAAATGCCGTCGATGCAATATTTGCATAGGCAAAATTACAAAAAGATATAAGAAAAATACCGACAAATAAAATCTTCATTCTCTGGCCTCATCCCATTTAATAAAAAGACCGCCATCTAAGTGGAGGTCGGGAGTTTGTCGGTCAGTAAGATAACCCCATTGCTTTTGGTAAAAACCTGTTATATAGCAGCGGCATCCCGACCATAAGTCGGGACATAAGAAGTAGGTCTTACTTGGGCGACAAAACCCTTTCATACTAACAAATGTCAATTGGTATTTTATATAATAAGCGAAAACTAGTCAAATCTTTTATTGATTGTTCGGCGGATTTGAAATGGATTCCAGTGCCGCCTGCTGCGATCCAATCGGCGACATTGCCTGCCCTGTCATCAATCAAAATATCTGTTTTGCTTGGCTTGATCTGATTTTCTTTGGCACCAGTCACAATAAGAACAGATTCAGGATGGAAAAAATCTGTCATTTTATCAGCAATCCACTGACGTTTAGCAGTCTTGATATGTTCAACAAAAGATTCGCCCGCTATGAAATTTTTGGCCGATGGGACAGCTGTCAAAACAAAGATTTCGCCCATATCTTTGGCAGTACTTACCAAGTCTTGAACTTTTGGGACAATATGCAAGTTTTCAAAGAATCCTGCGGTGACTTCTATTCTTTGCCAACGTTGCTTTTTGGCGTTTTTAGCTTCATCAGTCATTAATTTACCCTGATTATTCAAATCCGTTCGACCCTGGGATAAATGTTCCACCGCCAGTTCAAAATCTGCCAAAACACCATCCATATCAAAATATATTCGGATTGACATATACTTACCTTTTGTACTATTCTGTTGATGATATAAAAAGAGCTTAGCATAAATAACAAGATAGGAAAGCGAAAATGAATAAAATCGTTAATTACAAACAATATTCCAAAGAAGATTTATTCAATATTATACGTAATACCAGTATCAAAGGTGATTCTTCTGTTTTCCCTTTTTCCGATTTTAAATTAAGTGTTCAAACAATTTCTCAGGAAGATTTGATACCAACACAAACTTTTGTTTTCAATGATCAGATTAAACTTATTCAAAATTTGGTCCGTCAGTTTTCGAAACTGGGAATAGACTTATTTTCTTTGAACGGCTTTGTTTCATTCAAAACTTTGGCAACCCAACAAGGTGGTCAAAATGAAATTAGAAAGATTGCCGAAGAATTTGTATATTCTATCCCAATTGTTGAAGTAATCGAAGGTGCCCCCTTAATCATTGACGGTATGCACCGCGCGACTGTTGCAGGCAAGAAAAAAATTCCATTCAATGCCTTGTTCATAGAAAATGTCCCTGAACATCTGTACCCATATCAGTTACCGTTGTCCGGGGGATGGTCAGCAGTCAAACAGTTTAAAAACAAATTACCAGATGGTTTTTCGCGCAAAGAACGTCGTTATCCGGACGGATTTCATAAGTACTATTTCTGCGATTACCCATTTCCTGGCATTATTAAATTGGCCCGCGAACACACCGGAAAGTGAATTTAAAACGCCCAATACTGGGCGTTTTATTTTATCTGGTTAATGCCCTTAATGAATAACGCATTGCATTAATTGGGGTAAAGAATCTTGTTATTTTGACGTCCTTGTTCCCGACAGACATCACTTTGGTATTAACGCCACAAAATATATGACCGATAAACTTTGGGCCAACAAGAATGTTTTCCGCACGGACTGCATAAACATTTGCCTGAACCAAGCTTGGCAAATTTACATGACGCGCACGCGGCACAGTAATATCCGCACTGCGCAGCAAGTTCAATGCACTGAATTCAGTGGCTTTGTCCAAAAATATATCGCTGCATATTTCAAGGTTTAACAGGTTAACGCGACCCGAAAATTCTCTTATTCGGACATTTTTGCTCAATACCCTGGTTTCATAATATTCTAATTCTTTTTTGGGGCCACGAAAAACCTTGTATCCGGTCACTGACGAATCGGTAATGTCAGAAAGTTGTAATAAAAAACAAGGAATGTCAGGTTCCAAAGCAGTTTGTAACATTTTAATATCTATTTGGTTTTAGCCAGATAATCAGCTGTGCTGTTGTTTATCTTAATTTTGCCAGATACTGTATCGCGCCAGCGACGTCTTTGAAGTGAATCCCCGCGCCACCTGCCTGCTGCCATTCGTTAACATTATCCAAGCGGTCATCAATCAAGACATCAGTTGCACCCGGGCCGATCAATTTACCTTTTGGAACATCAGAAACAATAACCCTAGATTTTGGAAAATATTTGGACATATTTTGATTGATCCAAGTTTTTTTGTCTTTAATAATTTTATTATAATACGTTTTACCACCGACAAAATTAGATGCAGCAGGCGCCTTGCTTAGCACATACATATCACCCATCTTAATCGCATAATCTAACAATAATTTTATGTCTGTAACCATTGGCAGTTGTAACCAAAAATTTTGGTTCTTTTCGATTCTTTGCCAGAAACGCTTTTTTTCATCCAAAACATCTGGTGACAATAAACTGTCCCCTTTGTTTAATTCGATTCCTGGGACTTTATGTTTTTTGGCATCTTTTTCAAAATCTGCCAAAACATTATCCATATCAAAAAACAATCTCATAACAAGCCTCTTTTGAATATAATGCTATGTCATTTTTTTATTTTTGCAAATAAATTATTATGCTCAACTGACAAGAATGTACCTTATCGTCATTCCCGCGAAGAATCACCCACGAAAAACAGTCGTTTTTCGCGGGGCCCGATGGCGGGAATCTCTTGTATATATAAACAAGTGACCCCTGTTCTTATTTTGACAGTTATTAAATGTCAAAATAATTCAATGCAGGGGTGACGATGAACTGTTATTGTATGGGGATATGACGATGAAATATTATCACAGGGATGACGGAGGCTTTATGTATTTAAAAGGTACATTTTTGTTAGTTGAGCCAATTATTAAAGAAAAAACCGCCAAAAGGCGGTTTAATATTATACGCGACGTACTTTTTTCGGTCTGCATCCATTATGAGGAACACGTGTTGTGTCAGTAATAGACTGTACAATCAAACCTGCATTCGACAGACCACGAACGGCAGATTCACGACCCTGGCCAATACCACGCATCAGAACGTCAACCGTTTTCATACCCATTTCAGCAACTTTTTTGCCAACTGCATCAGCAACCACAGTTGCAGCATAAGGCGTTGATTTTTTTGCACCCTTGAAGTTATTCGCACCAGCTGTTGCCCAAGTCAAAACAGCGCCTGACTGATCAGTGATTGTGATACGTGTATTATTATTAGTTGCCACAACGTGCACAATACCATGAGATACTTTTTTAATTACTTTCTTTTTATTTTTTACAACTGCCATAATTTTACCTTTTAGATGTCTTCAATTAACTGTAGTGTTAATCTCTACCTGATTTATTTTACGAATAAATTCAATTATGTGTGGCGGATGGGGATGGATGGCAATGGCGAAGCGTACATGACGTACATGAGTCCATTGGCAGCCGCGTCAGACGCCCATAGAATTGAATTTTATTTACCCTTAGATGCAGAACCTGCAACCACTACACGTTTACCTTTACGCGTACGGGCGTTCGTTTGTGTACGTTGACCACGCACTGGTAAGCGCATACGATGACGGATTCCACGATTTGCCTTCAAATCTTGCAAACGTTTGATGTTCATTGCAACTTCACGACGAACGTCACCTTCTACTTTGAAGTTCTGTTCGATGTAGTTAGAAATGTTGATAACGTCAGTATCTGTCAAATCTTTTACGCGCAAAGAATCTTTGAATTTCAAAGCATCAACAATCTGTTCAGCCTTTGCTGGACCAATACCATGAATGTACTGCAATGCAATTTCAACGCGTTTTTCTGTTGGAATATTCACACCTGCTATACGTGCCATCTTCTATTTTCCTTTTTTATATCTTTGGTGTGGCTTTTGCCCCACTTATATTTTTCAGGTTCTTTTGACCAATCCCCTGAATTTCTTCTTATTTTGCCGTTTTATTCTATACTAAATCCTGCAAAAGTCAAATCTTTATACTTGCCTATCTGCTTCAAATTCAACCTATCTTTACTAGACGCGGAAACGTCCTTTCTTTTGTGCTTTTTTAATAACACTGCTGTATTGTTTTGCGACCAAGTAAGACTGGACCTGATTCATTGTATCCAAGACCACACCCGCAACGATCAATACACTGGTTCCGCCAATTGTCAAAGGCATTCCCAAATGAGTATTTAAAACAATTGGCACAACACAAACCACAATCAGGTAAACAACACCAATTGCTGTCGTACGAGATACAACGTTGTCCAAGTATTTTACAGTCTGTTCGCCTGGGCGTACACCTGGGATGTAACCACCAGCATTTTTTAAATTGTTACTTGTTTCTTCGGAATTGAATACAACTGCTGTTTGAAAGTATGCAAAGAATGCGATCAACAAAGTAAAGAAAATCAAATATGACCATGTACCGTATGTAAAAAATGCCATAACATTCTGAACAGCCAAGTTTTCACTTTGTACAAAACGTTGGATAAAGGCTGGCAACATCATAATAGATGACGCAAACACAGGACCCATAACACCTGACATATTAACTTTGATTGGCAGATATGATGCGTTGGTTGACGCCGCGCCATTAGCCATAACTTGCCTTGGGTACAAGATCTGGATACGACGCTGCGCCTGTTCCATAAATGCAATTAATGCAACGATACCCAAAACAAAAACAATAATCAGTGCGATCATCGCAGGGGAAATTTGACCAACGGAACCTAGACTGAACATCTTTGCAATTCCACTTGGAACTTCTGCAATAATACCCGCAAAAATCAATAATGACGCGCCCTGTCCGATACCACGCGCTGTGATCTGTTCGGCCAACCACATAACAAATACGGTACCACCGACCAATGCAATAACAGCTGATAATTCAAACGAAAATCCTGGATTTACCACCGCTGGAACACCATTAACTGGCGCCATAGCTTGTAATCCACGAACAATCGCCCAACCTTGAACAACAGCCAACAGCACAGCCAAGTAACGTGTATACTGGTTAATTTTGATACGACCAGATTCACCTTCTTTACGCAATTCACCCAAAGACTTGGATGTTGCGCTTAACAGCTGAATAACGATAGAAGCTGAAATATAAGGGAAAATGTTCAAAGCTAAAACTGACATACGTGACAAAGAACCACCGCTGAACATGTCCAGCATACCGCCAATACCACCGCCTTCGCCTTGGAAGAAATGCAGAACCGCTGACGCATTCACACCAGGCAATGGAATAAATGAACCAATTCTATAAACAATCAACGCACCTAATGTAAACAGAACGCGCTTTTGCAAATCAGAAAGGTTTCCAAAAAAATCTTTTATGAACTTCATTACTCTGCATCTCTCTCAGATTATTAAAGTGTAGCAACAGCGGAATTCACCGTTGCCGCCAATTTATTATTTTTTCTTAGAACGTTTTTCTTTTTTCTGTTCTGCAGTCATAGGTGCTTTTCTTGCAACTTTTGGAGCAGCGATCTCCACAGCTTTGATAGAACCACCAGCTTTTACAATCGCAGCTTCTGCAGCAGCAGACCATTTTGACGCCACAATGTTAACAGCAGTTTTGATTTCACCCTTGGCCAAGATTTTCAAACCATTGTTTTCACGATTGATAACATGTGCCGCCATCAAAGAATCCATTGTGATTACAGATTTTGCATCAATTTTGTTTGACGCTACGAACTTTTCAATATCACCCAAGTTGATGGTTGTATAAGTTTTTGCAAATGGATTGTTGAAACCGAATTTTGGGAAACGACGCATAATTGGCATCTGTCCGCCCTGGAATATAGCTTGCTTACGAGAACCTGCACGCGCCTTCTGACCTTTGTGACCACGACCAGCTGTCTTGCCATAACCTGAACCCATACCACGACCAACGCGTTTTGTATCTTTGCGTGCGCCGAAATTATCCATCAATGCATTTAACTTCATTTTATTTTCCTTTTATCCTGAGGGGTTTCCCCCTTTTTTCGCACACAAATATATTGTGCACTCGGTTTATTTGTTTAAGCAACTACTTCAATCAAGTGCGCTACTTTTGCCATCATACCACGAACTGATGGTGTGTCTGTTATTTCTTTTGTTTTACCGATCCGGCCCAATCCCAAAGCCCTTAAAATTTTTACCTGAGATTCTGGACGAGCGATAGTGCTTTTAATCTGCTTAATTGTAATTTTAGACATTTCTTCTACCTTTTAAAGTTGCAATTATTCTGCGACTGCTTCTTCTGTTGTTTTCTTTCCATCACGACCAGCAATAATTTCTGCAACAGTTTTACCACGACGTGCAGCAACTGATTTTGGAGAATTTGTTTTGTCAAAAGCAGAGAATACAGCACGGATCATATTGTTTGGATTGTTAGAACCCTGTGATTTAACAACAACGTCCTGAACACCCAAGCATTCAAACACAGCACGCAAAGCACCACCAGCGATGATTCCAGTACCTGGAACCGCACTGCGTACGACTAATTTAGATGCGCCATATTTTGCATTAATATCATGATGCAATGTGCGACCTTCTTTCAAGGGTACACGCACCATTTTTGCTTTTGCAGCTTTTGTAGCTTTCTGCACAGCTGCCTGTACTTCCAAAGCTTTACCTTTACCGAAACCAACACGACCAGCCTTGTCCCCCACTACGACCAATGCCGAGAAAGACATATTACGTCCACCCTTCACAGTCTTAGAGACGCGGTTGATAGAAACCAGTTTATCTACCAAATTATCCGTCTGTAATTTTTTATCATCAAAACGTGCCATTACTTATGCTCCTTAGTTGCGAAATTCTATCGCAAATTAAATCTTAATTCCACCTGCGCGGATTGCTTCGCACAGAACCTTTACACGACCGTGATAACGGTAACCACCGCGGTCAAAATAGCAATTGTCTGCAATTTTAGCGGCCATTGCGCGTTCGGCAAAAACCTTACCTACTTCAGTGGCGCCTGCAATATTCCAACCCTGTCCTTTGAAAGCTTTTTCTTTACTTGACGCTGCCGCAACAGTGCGGCCTTTTGCATCATCAATAGCCTGAATCTCAATATGACGTCCTGAACGGAAAACTGACAAGCGAATTTTGCCAGGATTTTTTCTTTTCAACGCACCACGATTAGACAGTGTGCGTCTTTCTTTTGTAGATAAATGTTTTAACATTTTTTTTCCTTATTATTATCTGTCGTAACAGCGACAGCGTCTAGGTTTATTACACGCAACAATAACATATCTGGTACGAATTGTCACGTGCCTGAGTATTATTTCTTCTTACCTTCTTTACGACGGACTTTTTCGCCCTTGTAGAAGATACCCTTGCCCTTGTATGGATCTGCTTTACGAACCTTGCGGATTTTATCAGCAAACAATCCAACAGCAACTTTATCAATACCTTTCACAGTGAATTCTGTTGGCGCTGCGCCCATTTCAACAGTCAAACCTGCTGGGATCTGCAACACAACATCATGAGAGTAACCTGCAACCAGAACTAATTCGTTCCCTTTTACAGATGCTTTGTAACCGACACCTTTCATGTAAATAGCTTTTTCAAAACCTGTCATTACACCAATAACAGCCGCTTTGATATTTCTGGCCATTGTTCCCCACATAGCGCGAGAAGCTTTATCTTCTTCGTCTTTTGGGATAACTGTAACTTGATCAGCTTCGATTTTGATATCAACCAAACCAGCGTTTTTGGTATCCAAGCGTACTTTTATTTCGCCTTTTGGACCTTTTACGACCAAGTTTGTTCCGACGATTTCAATTGAAACACCGTCTTTATATTCTACTGGATATTTTCCTGCACGTGACATAACTTTTGCTCCTTGCGTACCTTAGATAACTCTGCACAACACTTCACCACCAACATTCAAAAGCCGCGCCTTGTGGTCTGTCATAACACCGTTTGGTGTGGATACAATAGCAATACCCAAACCGTTCAATAC
>JAIRLP010000084.1 GCA_031259365.1 Rickettsiales bacterium | reverse complement strand
AATCGTATAATATTGGTATAGCATCTAATCTTCAACTGATCAACCAATACAAAGGTTGTGCAACTAATGCAATTGGTCCAGGTACTTACCTGTTTACGATTAGAACAGCCGCTTTTTGTAGTGGTTACACAGATCTTTTTAATGGACAAACAAATTCAGCATCTAACTTTTACATAGGCGTTTTTGATAATCCTTCTTCATATAAGACTTTTCATGCATCAAGTGTTTATTGGAACTTTATTGATATTGGGAATGCTAATTTTACGGCGTGGGATATACGTGTGCCATCAGGACATTTTTGCAGCAGCGTTAATGTGACAAATGTTTCTGGTCTGGCCAGTGTTCCAAGTACGATGTGTGTTTATGAATTAAAATAATCGCTCAAGTGCCAGGAATGTATCTTTCTTCTTGTCGTCACACCGGCGTAGGCCGGTGTCCAGTACTGTTAAATTGACAAGAACCTGGTTCTGGACCCCGGTTCTTGTTTTGACAGTTATTAAATGTCAAAGCAATTCAATGCTGGGGTGACGGTCTAAATAAGGTACATTCCTGCCACTTGAGCGAAAATAATTAATCTTCTGAATGTTTAGCCCGTGGATGAGCATGAGCATCGATATTCGTAATTTCTGCCATATTCACCTTGGTATATAATTGGGTTGTGGACAGCGAATAATGCTCCGCTTTTTTGTTTATAACGCTGAAAAACAAATTTATAGAAATAATTTTAAATTAAGGTTATAATTTTATACGCAATGGGTGACCCCCATTGTGAGGTGTAGTAACCTGCCAAAAGCGTCATAGCTGACGAAAAAAGCCCTTACAACTAGGTTCATGGTTGGAGGGCTGGTGAATAAGGCTTTGGCCAAATAAACCGCACTATTCTTTTGGTAGTTACTAACCTCCAACCGCCCTTAGTCACGGCGGTCTTTGTTTTCTACAAGAGAGGTATCGCAGTGCGTATATTTTCAATTATTTGGGCCCAGATGTTCTTGTTCTGTTCATCTGCCATGGCTGATATCGCGTCCACAGATTATATTCGAAAAACAATTCTAAGGGATTGGGGCATCGGTTTAAATCAACCTTTGGGGACCGTCGCGTCAGAAAAGTATTTAATGAATATGGCTGATACTGCAAATGGTACCAATTATGGTAGCTCGGCTGCAGGAAATGTGATCGCCAAAAGCAAAGTCGACAGAATCCTTTCTGCATTATCCTTGATCCGGAACGGGGTGCCCGCTAATTCTTTGTTAACATTAAGTCAAGTAAATCAGTATGTTGCACCCACAGACGTAAGCCAATGGAAAAGAATTGCTTGTTCCAGAAGAAGTGCGTCTGGGATAAGTTTATCCGATCCGAACAGTATAAATAATGCAACGGGATTTGTGACAGGGACCATTGGGCCTGGTATTTATTTTCTTATATCAAATAACAAAACTGAAACCACCACGCAGAACTTGTCTAATATTGTCGTGTTTGACCATGCGGTCGGATATAAAATTATGCACAATAGCACTTGGGAAGTATTTCATGTATTCATTGATACCGATAATGCTGTCTTTCAAAGATACAATTTAACGAATGCGTCTTGGAGCATTGCAAATTATACAAATGTGTCAAATATTGTTTCTGGCACACCTGCAGAAATTTGCATATATGAATTAAAATAATTAATCTTCACAATATTTCGCGCGCGGATGAGCGTGTGCATATATATTACTGATTTCTGCCATATTCACCTTGGTATATAATTGGGTTGTGGACAGCGAAGAATGCCCCAATAATTCTTGTAATGAACGAAGATCGGCGCCACCAGCCAACAATGCAGTTGCAAATGTATGACGCAGTGCATGAGGTGTAACATAATCTGGCAATTGTAAATAATTGCGCAATCTTTCAACCACTTTTTCGGCCATGCGCGCAGACATTGGCAATCCGCGAACACTGCGGAATAATGGCGCGGCAGATTCATGACCAAAAGGACGCAGTCGAACATATTTATCAATCGCATCATTAACAACAGGCAGGACAGGGACCAAACGTTCCTTGCCGCCTTTACCCAAAATGCGAAGAACATTTGGACGGTTTCTGATGTCTGAATTTGTTAGTGACAAAGCTTCGGAAATGCGCAAACCACATCCAAATATTAAAACAACCAATGCCCAATCGCGGGCCGCAATCCATGGTTCATCAGATTCCAATGCATTGATGGCGTCTTTCATATTTTCGACATCTTTTGGATCTATTGCCTTGGATAATTTGCGTGGAACCTTTGGGGAACTTATCAGACCGATCGCATCATTTTTAACATCATATTTTTTGGCCAAATGTTTATAAAATGCGCGTACCGAAGACAGGGCCCTGGCTGTGGATTTATGTGCTAGTTTCCTTTTCTGACGATCAGCCAACCATGAACGAAATGTGACAGTATCAACACGCGATAGATCTTTAGTAAAAACATCCGTGCCTGCAAACTTTTCATAAAAGTTCGCAAAGTCACGGATGTCATTTTCGTATGCAATCGCCGTATGCGAAGAATAGTTCTTCGTTTTCAACAAATAGTTGATAAATTCAGCAATTGTATTTTCCATTATCTTACTTCAAACATTGCGGATACGGATACAGAAACTTCTGTATCTTTGGAAACCAAACCGCCGCCTGCATAACCTTTGTCAGATGCCATTTCCATTGTTGCGCTGCGCAAGAAATTAGTTGGGCGGATCGGGCTGCTGATAGAATTTCCATATTCAGCAGAAATCATTTTGCCAACTTTTCTGTTATCACCAGCTGCGATTGCGGCTGCGCGTTCACGTGCGTTTGCCACGGCTTCGCCCAAACATTTTTCCATAATAGGTTTCAATGTTTCAGCGCTGGTAAACATGTGCAAATTTTCCGAATAAACATTTTGCTGACCTGCAAATTGCGTTAATACTTTCTCGATAGTATCCATATCTTTGGCAGAAACTTCGACTGCGATATTTGTTTCCATACCCAGTGTCACTGATTTCTGGGCGTTGCGATCCCATTCAGTTTTTTCATAAGAATCAAACTGTGTTGTTTGTAATCGAACATCCAGTGTTTTCAAGTATGTTGTGATTTCAGCCATTTTCAACGACGCCAGCTTCATAGAAACAGCGGCGCTGTCATTCAATGTTTTGATGCGCAAAGTGATCGCTGTGCGGTCTTTTGGCGCGGCGGTCAAACATTCCCCAGTCACAGTGACAACGCGTGGATCGCTTGGTTTTTCTGAATAGGTCAACAGCAGTGTTAATATCGCCGCAACACCGATAACGTCAATTATCCGTACAAATTTTTTCTTCATCTTGATCTCTCTTTTTTTGGTTTCAAGTTCGTTTATAAAATCCATCAGCCCGGGGGCAATCTGTTGCGTATTAATCCAATTATTGCCAAGACAACAATGAGCGCTATCAACCAAATTGATATTTCCGTCATGATATGCGTGGCGAAGATCGGAAGAGC
>JAIRLP010000040.1 GCA_031259365.1 Rickettsiales bacterium | reverse complement strand
CAATCAGCGTCAGCATGTGATTTAAAAAGGTTGTTTTACCGGTCGACGTCGCACCAGATATCAAAATAGGACTGCCGTCGTTGATGGCTTCCATTAATCGCTCAAATGGATCATCAGGCTTTTGTTTCTGACGCGGTTTGACCTTTAGTAATTTTTCACCCTGTTTCAGATGGTAATTTTCAAAACTGGTTTCAAAAACGCCGCTGCCACGAATATTCAGCGCAACACCGCCTGTGATATCACGATCATCATATTGAACGTTTGGACCCGCAATTGCTGAAAATCGATGGTTGCCCGGCAAAGTCGCATAAACCACAGGCATTCCGTGGATCGGATCAAAAGGACGTTCATAAATATTTGCCACAGTATGAATCAAATCAACCAGATACTGTTTAGTCAATTTTTCAGAATTATAAGATACCCATGGAACGCGTGCGCCATGCAGACGCATCCAAACTTCCCCTTCGTGATTGATAGCAATTTCTTCCACGAACGAGGGTTTATAGAATTCTTCCAGTGGTTTTAATAAAGATTCCAAGACTACATTACTCATTGCAATAATTCTATCATAAATCCATGCTTGAATCAAAAGGCTTTATTTGATAGAATTCACTTATTAAGGGAATGAAATATGAAGAGATTTTTGGCAATTTGCCTGATACCACTTGCTTTGGCTGCTTGTTCTTCTACGACGGATGCGCCGTATAATGAAACTGACTTTGCACAGGGCGGTGTTGATGCGCCTTTGTATAACGAAAGAACTCAGGGATTTATGCAGGCTGATAATCAATATGCAAATATCGATACGTACAAACCAAAAACGTCCGAAGAAAAAGAACTGAACAATAATCGCTGGAATACCAGCCGTATGGAAACACGCTGGCAAGAATACAAGGGCGCTATGGTCCGTATCCAGATCTTGTTGGGCAATACAGATATGCGCGAAATGCGTCTGCGTCTGATGCAAAATGCCGATGGTATGGATATCGATGGCGATGCAAGAACTGTGATTGCCAAGGTTGCAGACTTTGAAATGAAACGTGTTTGTGGTCGTAATGCAGACAGTATTGTGATCGTATATGACAGGCCTTCATTTGATGCGATGCGTCCGACACCTTATTTTGATTACCGTATCGAAGCAGAAGGTTCAACAATGCGTGAATACGGTTTCCGTTGTGTTTATAGATAAAATAAATAAACTTAATTTTTAATATCAACATCCAGCAATCTTTGCTGGATATTTTTTTATTTAGTTTGTAGAATAAGCCTGTTCACAAACAAAAGGAAATATTATGAAACCGTGTGAACAAATACACCGTGATGAGCGTTATTAGCGAAAAACGGATGTATGCATCACAAGGTTCCATCGGGTTTCTTGGAAAAATCTTCAAACAAAGGAGAACGAAGATGAAGAAAATTATGACAGTATTTGCAGTTGTTGGCGCGTTGTTCTTGGGCGGTTGTGACCGTTCTGCAAAAAGTGGTGACGTTGTTGTTATCGATTTTGCTGGATTCTTGGGCGATGTTCAATTCGAAGGTGGTACAGCTGAAAACTTTAAATTGAAACTGGGCAGCGGTATGTTCGTTCCTGGATTTGAAGACCAATTGATCGGCGCAAAAAAGGGCGAAGAACGCGATGTTAAAATCACATTCCCAGAACAGTATGTTCCAGGCTTGGCTGGCAAGGATGTGATCTTTAAAGTAACTGTTAAAGATATTATTAAAGAATAAATTAATTAATTTGGAAAAAAGAAAACCGCGGCCAATTGGCCGCGGTTTTTAGATTATAACTTTGCGAAGCTTTGCGCCAATTACAGGTGTCACTATTATAAATAAAATAACCGCCAGCCATAAATTACCGATCAGAATATTATATGCATTCAGCATACGAGATAACGATTGACCCGTCAAAAGTCCCAAAATAAATTCAAAAATAATTGTGGCAAACGCCCACAGAATCCCCATCTTTAGATAAAGTTGTTTTTTATGTTTGCCCAGTAATGGAATGCAAAGGTAAGTTAATAAAAAAATTAATATTCCCAACGTAATCCCACTGATGGGCAAAGATATATTTCCAAGTATTGGCGTCAAGACCAGTTCGCGCAAGCCCGCATTTGCAATCGCCAAGGGAATTATGCATAACCAAACAAAGATTTTAAAAGCGTTTTATTCATCCACAGCGATAATAAAGATGCCCAGCTTGTTTGCCTGTTTAACTACTTCTGGTTTATTAACAACAAAACACGTTTTGGTGTTAACAACAATGCCATGCAGTTTTGCCGCAGCAATAGATTTAACTGTATCAACACCGATTGCAGGGATATCAATTCGCAGATCTTGGCCCGGTTTGGTCATTTTGGCAAAGACGCCGCTGACAGTTTGTTTTTTGCGACCCTTGCGGAATTCAATAACGCGTTCCAGCATACGGTGGGTGCCTTCGGCTGCCTCTACTGCAATAACTTGTTTATCAACAACAACGGATGCACCAATGTCAGCCATGCCAATTGTATGAGATACTTCGATCGCGCGATCAATATCTTTTTTGTCCGCGGCGTTTGGTTTGGTCTTGGTTTGAATACCAGACTTTTCAAAAGTCAATTCTGGTGCCAAATCTTGGGCAGCCACAACTTCGAACCCTTTTTTCTCAAGTGCTTTGGTAAATGCCACAGCCATGGAGTCATATCCTTTTTGATTTTTCATAATAGTAATTAATGCGCCCAATGACCAAAAATCTGGCCAGATATCAGACAGGTTTGGATGGCCCAATGCGCCCACAAAAGTCAGTTTTTTAATACCACGCTTTTTGCATTCGCGTGCAGCAGCGCCACCGCCGCCCAAACGGATTATCAGATCAGGCTTTAATCTTGGGTCGTAAAAACCCTTTAGGCCCACAACATAAACCTGCCAGCCATTTTTGCGTAACGCATCACGGGTGAAAAATGGCAAATCCAAGGCGCCGACAAAAAGGGCGACTTTTTTCGTCGATGATTTTTTTATAGTTGTCTTACTCATGACATCAATGATAAGCTGAAAACAGGCTGGAATCAAGTTGGATTTTGTGATAAAATTCAAAGTAATTATGGAAAGTCAGGAATTTAGGATGAATAAATTACCATTATTAGGTTTATTAGCAGCGTTTGGCGTATGCACGGTTGCGAATGCTGGATATGATGATGCACGTTTTCGCGCCGAAGTGCTGGAAGGGTTGGATATTGTTTCTGCCAAATCAACGGCTTATACCGTTGAAGACGATGCGCCAGGTGAACTGGGATTAGATGTATATCAAAAGACAAATGTTGTTCAGAATGACGATATGGGTATGTATATTCCAAACGATATGTATGTGCGCGCAGGTGTTGGCTTTAATCTGCCGTTTGTATCTGACAAAGTCGGCATTTATGGTGACGAAGTAGATATGTCTGCCAGCTGGAGTGCACAGATCGGTTTGGGTTGGAACCTGTCTTCTTATGTGCGTACTGAAATTGATTTCCAGGCAAATGAATTTAATTTTTCTGGTCATAAACATGCGGTCGCATCTGCACGTCAATTGGGCGGCACATTGTATTTTGATTTTGCAAGACGCTATGTTCGCACAGGCGATATTACCAAGCGCAGAACATTTGTTCCATTCATGGGATTAGGTGCGGGCGTTGGTACTTATAAATTTGACGGATTACAGGGCACAGACGGCATGTTCGTAGCGCCACGTGGAATCTTGGGCTTTAACATTATGATGACAGATTTGGTTGGTGTCGATATCGCATATCAATATCAAATGTTCATCGGTGATGGTTTTGGATGGGATGTTCACAAAGGTGGTGTTCAAAACCTGAGTGATGTTATGGTAACATTCCGATTTAATTTCTAACAGATAGGGTAAATAGATGTATAAGAAAATTCAGAGTCATATTTACAAAATTTTTAGCACCGCTTTGCGGCGGTGTACCACTTTTGTAATAAACTTCACGATTTTATCACCAAAATATTATATATTTCGGTTCAAGAACCTTCGTTTCTTACAAAAATATTCTACCGCA
>JAIRLP010000031.1 GCA_031259365.1 Rickettsiales bacterium | reverse complement strand
GGGGTCAAACTGTACAAATGCCTGGGGTGCGGCCAGCGCGCTGAATCCAACATCAGAATCGCAATTTTCGCAATTTGGTTCAATATCAGCAATACCGATTAATTTTGATATACTGTTTGAATGCGCTACCAATTTGGTCAAAAAGATAATCCCAGTGTCTGAGGCCAAATGATGACCACGGGTATTAACGGTTAATTTATCATAATTTTGTACCAGTATCTTACCTTTGAAAAAAGAATTTACACCGGTGTTTTTAACATAAATGTTTAAAAAGGCCGGAAAATGATTTTGTGTTTTTACGGTTAAAAAGACATTTGTGTCCGGAACATTAATTTCGATATCCAGGTTATTTTCACCAGAAATTTCACCAATATATATAATATGAATCGGCAAATCGTATTTTTTATCGATAATTGCGGATTTCAAAGTAGATAGATCAGGCATGAAAACACCGTCCTTGAAAACAATTGTTTCCGCTGGAAAGGTTTTGATATTGAATTCTTGCCAAAGATAGTTATACTTCACCATAGTAATTTTATTATAAAGGAAATATGAATGGGATTCAATTGTGGAATTGTAGGTTTGCCAAATGTTGGAAAATCAACTTTGTTTAATGCGCTGACACAAAGTGCGGCGGCTGATGCTCAGAATTATCCGTTTTGTACAATTGAACCGAACACTGGTCGTGTGGTTGTGCCGGATGCGACTTTGCATAATTTGGCCAAAGTTGCTGGATCGCAAAAGATTTTGCCAACGCAATTGGAAATTGTGGATATTGCAGGCTTGGTCAAGGGTGCTGCTGCTGGTGAAGGCTTGGGAAATAAGTTCCTTGGTAATATTTTGGCAACTGACGCAATCTTGCATATGGTCAGATGTTTTGAAAATGATGATATTGTTCATGTGAATGGTAAAATCGATCCTTTGTCTGATATTGATACAATTGAAACAGAATTGATGTTGGCTGATTTGGAATCTTTGGAAAAGCAGACCAAGAACCTGGAAAAAAAGGCTCGTGGTCTGGATAAAGAAGCGGCAAAATTACTGGCCGATGCCACCGAATTGAAAAAGGGGTTGGAAAATGGGACGCCGGCACGTGATCAGTCTGTGGATGCAAAACCTTTTAATTTATTAACAAATAAACCGGTTATTTACATCTGTAATGTGGAAGAATCTTCAGCGGCAACCGGTAATCAATATTCTGAATTGGTGCAAACTAAATTTGGATCCACGTCCCCTGTTTTGGTTATTTCCAGTCAGATTGAAATGGAAATATCACAAATTGTTGATGTGGACGAACGTAAAATGTTCCTGGATGAATTGGGGTTATCAGAATCAGGTTTAGATCAGGTGATTCGCACAGGTTATGAAACCCTTGGGTTACAGACTTTTTATACAATCGGCCCAAAAGAAGCGCATGCCTGGACCATCACCAAGGGAATGACTGCACCACAGGCTGCCGGAAAAATCCATACTGATTTCGAAAAGGGGTTTATCCGCGCCGAAGTGATTACACCAGCTGATTATATTACGTTGGGCAGTGAGGTTGCGGTTCGCGACGCCGGCAAGATGAAATTGGTTGGTCGTGATTATGTTATGAACGAAGGTGACATTTGTCATTTCTTGTTTAATAATTAAAAAACCGGGTTAAACCCGGTTTTTTATTTTTTAAATTTTACTGCATCAGCTTCAACAATCCAGCTGCTTTGACCATAAATATATGGGATCCACCAGTTGTATGCATAGATTTTTGCATTAATTAACAAATCTGCGTCAGCTTTAACAAGTGCGTCTTTGACAGCGTCTTGTTGACTAATTCTGCCGATTGGTATAAAGGTTATAAAATGTAACCTGTCTCGGCCACGGACATTCTTTATAATCTCAGCATCGGAAATGTTTTTTGTTGGATCAATCGAATTTGTCGATACGGCTGTATAGTATTGTGACTGGCTACTGCATGCAGACAAAACAACAATAATAAAAAGTATTAATATTTTTTTCATATTTGTTTGACTAATGGTATTTTAAACTTAAATAGGAATTCTTCCAAGTGATTTATTTTGTAAATTCTTTGAATTTGCTTGTTAATCGGTTGAATATATTTGGTTTTACAATTGGCCAGATTTGATTTGCATTTTCATCAACAACGATATTCTTTTCCCAAAGTGGATAAATAGTACCAGAATCGCTGACCACAAACATGGTTGTTTCAGTATTATCCAGCATATTATGATATCTTGCATTGGTTGTTAATTTATAAACATCTTCTTTCCGCATCAGTGTTCCACTGAAATAAGTCATATCGCTTGTAAAGTGTGCGTAAAAATGATTTTTAAATGTTTTAATTGTACCCAGTTTAAATCGTCCTGTTTCTTGAACATACTGGTTTTGCAAGGCGCCCTTGATTGCTTCGTCTTTGGTTTTAAAGATAGAATTAACTTCTTTGACAGTTTTTTCACCATTGCGGGATTTTCCGGCGCACGCAATGATACCCTGTGTAATTACGTTTTTTAACACATAATTTTCGGTCACCCACCATTTAAAATCTGTATTATGAGACATTTTTACCCTTATCTTGTTTTTTGAATCTTTGGATAAACCTGTTTCAATTGCCTGTTAACAACAATCATATGAAGTTGATAAGGAATCATTTGGTTATCATATTTTTTATTAAATTCTTTTGTTTCTTTAATACTTGCCATATGACCAATATAATATTCTGTCAGATGTTTAATTTCTGGAATTTGGTCCAGAAAAACACTTGTATACTTGGCAGAAAGGCTTTGGTCAATAGCGCCAAATCTAAAAGAATGAATAATAGAATTTGCATTTAATGATCTTTTTACATCATTCAGTGTTTCTGAAATACTTTTGTAATCATCTGGAATGACCAAAGTTACCAGTTCGTTTGAACCAGTTGGCATGTAAGTGAATTGAAGCCTTATTACATCTGTCATTTGTCATTGATAAGTCTCTTGATTTTATTATGGGTATTATAAATTAGATATTTGACAAATCAAGCAGTCTGTGTAAAGTTTTTTATCCCATAGAAACCAACAAAGCCAAATGGTCAGAAGATTTTGCAATTTCGGCGTCGATGGCAGAAATCCGGCCACGCACAGTTTCGTCACCAGATAATAATTTATTCAAAAGATCGCGTTTATCATTTTGCAGTTGTTCTAAATACTTTTTCAATTTCAATAACACAATAAACTTTTCAGCATCGTCCGCCGACAGATTTAAATCGCCCTTTTGGGCATCCCTGAATGAAAAATTCAGGGTCGCCAAGAATTCGCCATGGGTTTCCACGATTTCAGGATAATGTTCAATCAGGGATTGTAATGTATTAGCCGTGATCTGATCAACATCAGGGATTTTAACGTTTACAGCCTTTTTATCTTTGACCCATTTATCCCACTGATTAAATTTACGGGAATTGTATTCTTTGTCCATTTGGATACGCAGATCAGGATCCGTGATTTTTTCCAATTCTTTTTTGATGAATTTTTCGGCCTGTGTTTTGCCGCCGGGTGTGGATGTCACAAACGCGCTGTTGACCATATCCCAGAAATAATCCACCAGGGTCACAGCATTATCAATGATTTTTTTCATTGTATCAGTGCCATCTTTGGACTTCAGGATTTCATCCGGATCTGCGCCCTTGGGCATAAATGCGAATCTGATATCTGAATTGTCACGAACAAAAGACATCACAATACCACAAGCACGCGCAGCAGCCTTTTGTCCTGCGGTATCACCGTCAAAGGCAAATGTGATGTTGCGATTCAATTTACATAAAATGGCAATATGTTCTTCGGTTAATGCGGTTCCTAGTGGCGCCACAGTTTCACCAAATCCATGAACCTGCATCTGGATGGCGTCGATTTGACCTTCGACCACAATAGAACGATTATTTCTGTGGATGGCGTCGCGCGCGAAGTTCAACCCAAACACAGTGTTTCTTTTGTGAAACATTTCCGTATCAGATGTATTGATGTATTTTGGTTCCGATCCATCCAATGAACGACCTGAAAAAGCGACAATCTGACCACGTGGATTAAAGATAGGGAACATCAATTTATCACGAAAGAAATCGTATGGACCATAGTTGCCCTGGCGTACAAGGCCTGTGGCCATCAAATTTGCGGCGGGTGTATTTGTGAATTTTGCCGCAATGATATTATTTTTTGGCGCATATCCCAAGCGATATTTTTTAATTGTATCCAGACTGAATCCGCGCTTTTTGATATATTTCAAAGCCGCGGCACCTTCTGGTTCAAACAGTTTTTGCTGATATGTTTTTGCCGCAGCGTCGCTAATGGTAAAGTAATTTTCTTCCCGGGCAATTTGCGCCTCGGATTTTGGTTTGTAATCTGGTAATTTTAATCCAGCCTGCTGAGCCAATTCAGCAATGGCTGTTTTGAAATCCATATTATTGGTCTTCATGACAAATGAAATAATATCGCCGTGTTCGCCACAACCAAAACAGTGATATGAACCACGTTCTTCATCGACCGTAAAGCTGGGTGTCTTTTCATTATGAAAAGGACAGCATCCCCAGAACTTTTGACCCTTTTTGGTCAGCGGTACGCGGCGTCCAACAACGTCCACGATTGATAAACGTTCCCGCAGTTCATCTGTAAAATTGCGGTTATATGGCGCCATTTTTCTTTTTTATCTCGTCAAATCTTTGATAAAAGAAACGTAATTCGTAATATCAATGTTTTCTATAATTGTATCTATTTGTTTGATATAAAAATGTTCGGATTTTTCAGATA
>JAIRLP010000017.1 GCA_031259365.1 Rickettsiales bacterium | reverse complement strand
GAGGTTTTCAAACAAATACCAATCCAAGGAAAGTTGACATCTCATGAATACCTGTGCTAATAATGAAGCAAGAGTAGCCCAGGGGAAAGCACAACCGGACTACTCTTTTTTAGAACCCTTTTTTGACAAAGCTTTTCGTATAGTTCGCAGGAATTATGCCGCACCTGGGTCTGACAACATTTCTATAAAAGATATTAAGCAAAATTATCGTGGATTTAAATCAAGGCTGTTACATTATAATATACAGTCTGGCGAAAAGCACAATATTACAGACTATACAGGTGAAATTCGCGAAATTAATAAATATTCAATCCTGGACATTTGGTTACAAACAGCTTTGCGTTTATACATAGAATACAAAACTGACTACAGGCCTAAATCCTATGTTTTTTCATATAGAAAAACTAATGGGGAATATATTATCAAGGATTTTATAAAATCGTGGAATTCGGACAAAGTTTTATATATAGATATTGCCAATTTCTATAAGGACATTTCAAGGGAATTTTTAATTGACCGTATTAAAATGTTTTTGCAAAAAAATGAAATTGATATATTTGAAGCATTGGCTTGGAATGGAAGCATGACTGGGTTGCCGGTGGGAAATTCAATGTCAGTTTTGTTATCCAACTATTATTTGGATGAAATCGATGCAAAATTTGATAATAGCTATGCCAGATTTGGTGATGACATGTTTTTTGATCTGAATATATATAATCAACAAGATGTTATAAATACCCTTGAGGCTGAGTTAAAAAAATTGAATTTAAAGATAAATAAAAGTAAAATGAAAATAATAAATCCAACAAAGGCATAACGGATGAGCAATTTAACAATTATCGATAGACACAATTACCTGTTTCGGGCGTTTTATGGCGTGCCAGAGGCCGCCCGAACCAAGGGCGGTACCCAAGTTAATGCCGTATACGGGTTCTTTGCATTTCTGCGTCAGATTGTTGCCGCGTATCCGCAAAATAAGTTATTCGTTGTATTTGATTCTGAAATGGGTATAAGTGATAAATTGCAAGAAAAGGAAGAATATAAGGACAATCGTGTTGTTAATACGGATATGTTCAAACAGTTGCCTTTTATAAAAAATATATTGGATATAATGAATATAAAGTGGCTGGAACATCCACGGTTCGAGGCCGATGATATAATCGCCAGTATGGCGGTATCTTGGACGCAGAAATTTGGAAATGTTTACATATCATCAAATGATTTTGATTTTGTGCAAATGGTGTCTGATAAAATACATTTGATACGCAGTGTCCAAGGAAAGCTTATCAATTGCGATGAAAAATTCATAAAACAAAAATTTAATATAAAACCAGGCCAATACGTAGAATACCTGTCTATGGTTGGCGATAAAACGGATAATATTGCAGGTGTTGTCGGAGTGGGACCAAAGACAGCATCTGATATGCTGAACCAGCACGGCAACATTGATAAAATATTCGAACAGGTATATCGGTTGCCAAATGGAATTCAGAAAAAATTACTAAATGGCCGTGATCTTATAAATCGAAATCAAAAATTCATTATGATGAAGAAAGATATTCCGAATGATGAGTTACTGTCTGGCGAATTGCCGCCAACAATGCCAGAACTTGTTCAACAAAAAATTGCAATTTATCTGAGTAAGATAGGTGTCCGATGAAGTTCCAAGTCATAGACTCTTTGGATAAACTTGGATCTTTCCAAAAGGATTATGATCGTATATTTTCTGATTGCTCTGATACAACTCCATATCAATCGTTTGGTTGGAATTATAATTATGCAAAGTACTTCTTGGGGCAAAACAGATTGAATGTGTGCGTTGATGGGCAAATAATTCTGCCTATGAGGAAAAAAGATTATAATGGTATTAATGCATTGGAATTTATTGGAACGCGTGGCACCGATTACCTTAATTTTATCACGAACAACAAAGAATCTGCTGCGGAAGGTCTGTTGGGCTATTTCATCCAAGATGAGGCCATAGATATAATATAGCATGATGGATTTTATAGAATTTGAAGAAATGAAGTCAATGGAGCATTTGGTAAGATTAAAAAACAATCCTGTAAAATATCAGATTTCACGATATTGGGAAAATGATTACTCACACGAGGACATGTATGCTTATATGAAAGTTTTGGATAATGCGGTTCGCATTAAACATGAAAACACCAAATCGATATTAATTGAAAATATTGTATTGGCGCAACAAAGAGCGGATTATCCGAAAGATTTGTTGGCGCGGTTATCAGAATATTTAAAAAATATTGCTGATGTTTCAGAAATTACGCCGTTATTCAATCATGTGATGCGCCAGAAACAATAATTGGTCGCCTTAATACCTGTATTTAATCTCGGCAATCTTATCTGCGGGATTTATGTGATAAAATCAATCATAGGTTGCATAAATTGGTAAAAATGGGCTAAATTTGCAGAAATCTCCTGTTAATTAACAATCTCTCTTGTTTCTTCATTATACAATCAAAAGAAGATATGCGTCATCACCGTTTTAAAATGTCTCCAATAATTTTTTATCTTCCGCCATGCTTTCGGTTCCGTTTTCAATATGCCTTAGAATTGCGTCCGATACATCGTACGGAGGCAGTGAATCAGAATCTTTTTGTCCCGCGGACAATTCGGCGGACGCGGGGCGCGTGATGACGCCGCGCGGGATTTGAGGATATGTATCGATTAATAATGCGGCGTTTGCGCCATAGGTTCGTATATATGCCTTGAAGGCGTCCTGTTCTATACGGTTGCCAATTGGTTTAAGAAACGCTTTGGCGTGGATATTAATCCGCGAACGGATGTTATGGTTGCGTCCGGATCGTCTGATGCGGTTGATCATATTTTCACGGCATACGCGAATGTCGGGGACAAAATCTTAATCCCCAATCCGGGAATTCACTTGATAAGGAACATGTTTTTGGCGGAATAGACTATGTTTCCGGATACCAGGAGATGATTGAACAAATCTATGTCCACATTCTTCAAGATGTTCCTCACATCGCTCGTTATCTCTATGTCCGCAATCGAAAACGATGTCTTAGAAACTGGGTGATTGTGCAGCATTATCACAGAGCTCGCGTTCACCTCCAACGCCCGTTTCAATATCTCGCGAGGGTACACCGCTGCCCAATCCACAGTCCCGGAACTGTGCAGGTCGTCAGACAGCAGGCGGTAATCAGAATCAAGATACAAAACATGAAACTCTTCCACTTTCTTTCCGCACAACAGAAGCCTGCAATATTCCGTAATCTTCTTATAGTCGTGAAACACGGGCGCGCTTTTCAGATATCTTTTACAAGAATCACCATACAGGATTTATATGTGTTCGTCTTTAACATATATCTCAACGCAAAATGGCAAAGAATTTCTCCCAACATTCTTGCTGGTGATTCACCCCTACACGACATTGACCAGGGTACCGTAATTCGCACACTTTTATCTGAATATCATATGCTTCATCACTATAACTATAATAAATATAAGGGCACCCCAGCAAAGGAGTGTTTTTAATAAAATATTCCAAATCTTCTTTTTGTTCAAATTCATTTTCTTCTTGAAAATGTGGAATAACAGGGCGTTTTTTATTAGGAATGTTGGAATGCTTTATATAATTATCAAAGGCCAACATTATTTTTAATCCATAAACTTCTTGTATTGTCTTGCTAGTTTTACCAAAAAGATCCATGACATCAATACCTGCGTCAGACAATTCTTTTTCTGCTTTTCTGCATATTTTTTTACTTTTCCGTACAGATGTCATAGAAAAACCTTTTTGTATAATATCAGTCATAATATAAAGCCCAGAGGTAGTTGGTTTTGTGCGATGTTCGCGCGGAACACCAGAATCCTGGCGGATAGATATTTTATTGCGAAATTTGCCATACAAAAATACAAAACTGCAAGCATGTATTATATTATCTATCTTGTTAAAGAACCGCCTGATTTTTCAATATAATAAGACTTGGTCATCGGCCATCCCAATGATTCTAGTTCTTTTTGATATGATAACAATTTATTTGTGTCTCGGTTACCGACATCCTCGCTGTGATATTGCTTGAAAACTTTCATAATATCTGGCGTTTCCCCCAATAACTTTAATACTTTATCAGATATCCACGGAACAGCAATCAAACATCTTTTTAGCGTTTCTAAATAATTTCCATTTGAACCAAATAGTAAACTATCTTTAAAGCTGGCAGAATTCAAACAATTAATATCAAAATCTTCAAATCTCTCTAGATGAAATCCCGTAATTCTGTTGAAAATAAATTCTTTTATAAACGATGATTTGTATATATATTTGTGCATTTCTGCTTTTCGCGGTGTCTTGTTTAAATCCTTACACCATTTAAAATATCCCGAAAAAGCTTGAGTAAAAA
>JAIRLP010000088.1 GCA_031259365.1 Rickettsiales bacterium | reverse complement strand
TCACCAACAGGAATCCCAACAGCAACCGCGACCAACGGTTCTGCAGGTCAGACATCTGCGACCAGTTGCTATATACCAGCAGGTTCATCAAGTGACAGCACAGGAAGTTTTTCCTGGACACCCGCATGTCCATATGTGTCATAAGTTTTTAGATATGAAAGCACCGTCCATTTTGGGCGGTGTTTGTTTTGTCAAATTCAGCATAAATTCCTAAACCCGACCAATCCAACGGACCGTTTGAATTATTCAAAAAATAACAAGAAAAAAGTCCAAAAATCTGGGACCTTTAAAAATGTAAAAACCACCAGAAAAAAACGGTGGTTTAAGGACGACCGTTATGAAAAATTTACCTAAAACTTTACTTGGTTTTTACATGCGTTATGCATTTAAACCATTTGCCTTGTTGGTATCAAGTTGTTTTGTTCTTTCATTGGTGAATCGTGTTGCTGATGGCGTATTTTGGCCATTGGCACAAAAATTAATTGTTGAATTATTCGAAGGTTCTGTTCCCCAAGGGGCAACTGTTGTCAATTTTGCTTTGCCAGTGGTTGCTGTGATAATTGGAATTTGGCTGATTATCGATACAATTCAAATCATAAGTAATTGGATTCTGGGGCACTGGATGCCAAAGGTTAGAAATCGTATTAATGAAATATTAATTGATTATGTGCACGGTCAATCAATGTCTTTTTATACAGGCAGAATCCCAGGCAAAATTAATTCCCAGATAAATTATGTTGCCGGCGGCTTTGATTATTGCATTGAATACAGGTCTGGTCTTTATGATTAACAAATGGGTGGCATTGGTGCTGGGGATTGCGTTTGCATTTCAGCTGGTTTACAGCATCTTCCGAATGAAGCCAATGAACAAAGCGTCCGAAAGAGCATCTGAAACTTCCAGTTTATTGTCAGGTAGAGTTATCGACAGTATTTCTAACTTTTCGATTGTGAAACTGTTCGCGGGCGCCAAAGCTGAAAGGAATTATCTGGAACCAATCAGAAAGAAAACAATCGACGATAAATTGCATGTAAGTTTGATGCAGCGTTTATTCTGGGTTGGTCCGACGTATGTCTGGAATCTTTCACTTGGCGTGGCCTTGTTGTTGTGCGCCCAGTTGTTCTTGGATGGTCAAATGAAGGTTTCTGAAATTGTATTTACTATATCGGTTTACATGATAGTTATGGGTGCCATTTCAAATATCGCAGGACGTATTCCAAGCTTGGTTGATGTTATTGGGTCGGCTCAACACTCATATCGTGAACTGATCAAACCGATCGAAGTTCAAGACGCACCAGATGCAACCGATTTACAAGTAACAAAGGCTGGTATTGAAATCAAAAATTTGACGTTTAAATACGGCAAGAAAAAGGTGTTGGATAATTTGACATTGACCATCAAGCCAGGCGAAAAGGTTGGATTGGTTGGACCATCAGGTGCAGGAAAGACCACATTGGTTAATCTGCTGATGCGTTTTTATGACCCGGCAAAGGGAACAATTTCTTTTGATGACCAGGATATTAAAAAGGTGACTCAGAATTCTTTGCGTTCAAATATTACTTTTATTCCCCAAGAACCAGCATTGTTTAACAGAACACTGCAAGAAAACATTTCTTATGGCAAACCGGGGGCTGATTTAAAAGAAATTCGCACCGCTGCCAAAAAGGCCGCCGCTGATGAATTTATCATGGCCACAGACAAGAAATACGACAGTCTGGTTGGTGACCGTGGCATCAAGTTGTCCGGCGGTCAGAAACAGCGTGTGGCGATTGCCAGGGCATTTCTGAAAAACGCGCCGATTTTGATTTTGGACGAGGCAACATCCGCCCTTGACAGTGAAACCGAGGCTGTTATTCAAAAGTCTTTTGAAGAACTGTCCAAGGGACGCACGACTGTTGCGATTGCACATCGTTTATCAACATTGCGTAATATGGATAGAATCGTGGTTATCGACAAAGGTCAGATTATGGAATCGGGTTCGCATAATACTTTGATCAAGAAAAAGGGTGGCATTTATGCCAAGCTGTGGAAGATGCAATCTGGCGGCTTCCTGCAAGAAGAAAAGGTCGAAGACAAGAAATAAAATATGCCGCATTTTGCGGCATATTTTTTTTGACGTTCCCCCTTGATAATGCGTCAGATTTTACTATTTATTAAGTATGCGGGGGGGAGCACCGGCCACAACGCCGGTGGCAATATCAGAAATGACAGGTTTCCCCTAGGAAATCATACTTTCTGAGATTGGGAATTTTGTACTGTTATTTTCTTGCGTTGCAGGTTTTTATAGTGCAAAATAAATAAAGGTTTCTGTATTGCACAGAAGTTGTAACAAGCATAACAAAGGAATAGATTATGCGTCAAGGTAAAGTAAAATGGTATAACGGTAAGAAGTGTTTCGGCTTTATTACTCCGGATTCAGCTAATGAAAATGGAAATACAGATGATGTATTTGTACATTCCAGCAGCTTGAAAGATGCCGATATCAGATTCTTGAACGAAAATGATATTGTCGAATTCGAAGAAGAAGTTCGTAACGGAAAATTGTCAGTGACTGTATTGAAGTTGATCAAGCGTGATGAAGAATCAGCAAAAAAGTTTCAAGAACGTCGTAGCAACTACCGTCCTCGTGATGATCGCCGCAGTGGCCCATCTGAAGAACGCAGCGAACGTCGTTCAGGATTTGCATTCTGGAAGAAATAAAAATAAAACCGCCAATCGGCGGTTTTTCTTATGATGGCACTTGTATAACCACAAAAGGGGACTACATTGGGTATATCATCAGACAGCTTATGTTTGCAATTAATCTCAAATCAATGTAAAATAAGCTATAGAAAATAAAGGAGTTCTGTATGTGGACAGCTGTTGCCATAGTGGCGGTAATATTATTGTATCTCGTTTCAGTTTATAACGGGTTGGTCGCCAGACGAACACAAGCCAAGGAAGCCTGGTCCACAATTGATACCCAGTTAAAGCGCAGATATGATCTGATTCCAAATCTGGTAAACGCGGTCAAAGGTGCGGCGGCTCATGAAAGTAAAACACTGGAAGCAGTTATTAATGCCCGTAATGCAGCTATGTCTGCCCATGGCGTCGAAGGCAAGGCCGAAGCTGAAAATCAGCTGACAGGTGCCCTGAAAAGCATTTTTGCATTGTCCGAAAGCTATCCAGCATTGCGCGCCAATGAAAACTTTTTGGAACTGCAGCGTGAATTAACAGATACAGAAACAAAAATTCAGGCAGCCCGTCAGTTCTATAACACTGTTGTTATGGGCCTGAATACACAGATCGAACAATTCCCAAGCAATATTGTGGCAAATATGTTCAAATTCAAAAAAGAAGAATTCTTCCAGATTGATGAAGCCGAAAAAGCCGCACCAAAGGTTGAGTTTTAATTTTGGTTGTGAAATTAAAAAAAACGGGACTTTTGTCCCGTTTTTTATTGTTATAAATGTTGTTATTATTCTATACTGCGGGAAAGTGGAAAGGGATTTAGATGAATATCATTCAAAAATATAAATGGTTGATCGTGGCCATTACTGCGGCCTTGGTTTTGCTGTTGGTTGGGCTTTTGTGTTGTGGGGCAAAACAAAAGTTTTATGAATTAAATTGTATTTATGTGGATGCTTATTCTCATTACGATTTTATCTTCAAAGATGAAAATACGGCACTTCAGATGAAACATAATTTCCCAGTTAATACCCAGAAATTGGGAACCCCGGTTGTCTGTGAAGATGTCAAAGAATATGTTGCAGACAGTGATGATACACTTAGAATATTAAAGAAAAGAAATGATATTGCAGCCGCCTTTATCAATAATCCATCTGCTGGTATTAACTATCAGGTTGAATATATGACTTTGGGCGGCGATGTGGTTGGCTATTCATGCCTGTACAAGCAAGTGCGTTATAATTGTTTTACAGATGAACCGTTTGAATCCTGCCCAGAAACCCAAGACGAAGCAAAGCGGGAACTGGCGTCCAGGTGTGAATCCAAGGAGATAAAATAATGAAAGCTTTATTGAAAAAGTGTAAATGGATTCTGACTGGAATTGCCGCAATGGTTATGGCTGTTGGTATTTATTTTTGCGCGCATTACTGTTTTTCCAAAGATATCGCAATGTTTTTCGAAGTAAAATGTTTGTTTGCGCGCGAAGACGCCAATTACAGTTTGATCGTGGACGATAAAAAAGCGGCCCAGGCCTTTAAAAAAGAAATGCTGTATGCGGAAAATGTGAATGACCGTGCTGATTCTTGTCAGCTTATTAAATATGAACATGCGACAAATCAAGATCTGTTTGTTTATTCTGTTATGACGGTTTTGAAAGACGTGACATTCGCTTTCAAAGACGAAGTTATAAGTGAGAACTTTTATCAGGTCCAGTATTTCACATCAACGGATGAAGTAGCTGCATTGTCCTGTAATTATGCAGGGAACAGATTTGATTGTTACGATATATTGCCAGCAGATGGACAGTGTCCAGATACGCTGGAAAATGCAAAGAAACGGCTGATGGATAAGTGCAACTTTAATGAAATAAAGCAACTAAAAAAACGGGTATAAGTCCCGTTTTTTTAATTGAATAAACTTATAGAAAAAAATTGAAATTAAGTTTATAATGTTTCTGCAACGGGTGACTGTCGTTGCAAGGTGTCGAAACCTTTTCATGTACGTCTTTGCTGACGTTAAAAAGCCCTTCTAACTTTTTGGTTGGAGGGCTGGCGAATAAGGCTTTGCCAAATAAGCCGCACTGTTTACATGATAGTTTCGAACCTCCAACCGCCTTTAAAGTCATGGCGGTTTTTACTTGGTCCAAGATTAAGGGGGTGGAACATGCGCGTTGTTTTTGTTTTTTTATCAGGATTATTGTTTTCCACATCGGCTTTGGCGGAAATAGCCAGTACTGATTACATTCGAAAACAAGTCAAGAAAAACTGGGACATTGACCACGAAGAAACATCTGGATCAATCGCATCATCAAAGTATTTGTATAACATCATAGATAAGACAAACCTGCTATTGAACGATCTGGAAAGCAATTATAAAAATGCTGCGACGAGTCTCGTTATCGATAAAAACAAAGCAGATATTGAATTAGCGGCTAAAACCAAATATTGTGCGCCCGGGACTTATTTGCGGTCATATTCAGAAGCTTGTGT
>JAIRLP010000135.1 GCA_031259365.1 Rickettsiales bacterium | reverse complement strand
AAAAAATCACCAATTGGCGTAGCACTTAGGTTAAAACCAACAAAAGCCAATTGGGTTCCGCGGCTGGTTGCAACCGTGCCTCGTAAATGTGCGCCATTTCCCATGGTTGATGCATATCGCAGGGTTGCACCTGACAACACCAACGTAGGTTCCGGATTTCCCTGACCAAATGGTTCTAGGGACGCCAGCCCTGAGACCAACTTTAAATCGGCTGCGCCTGCATCAATTTCAGCATCTACCATAATTTCTTGGGTTGGTATTTCACCATTTAATTGTGCAGATACCGCATCTTCCAGGAATTTGCAAAATGCCTCTTCATTTTCACCGCTCAATGTAAATCCAGCCGCGGCTGCGTGACCACCACCTTCTTCTATGACACCAGCGGCCAGCGCATCATGGATAATTTTCCCCAAATCGACACCAGGAATTGAACGGCCCGATCCATTGATCACACCATCCGATTTCGTTGCAACACATGATGGCAGATTGAATTTATCCTTTAACCGACCGGCTATAATTCCCATTACCCCGCCATGCCAATTATCACCACAAATGAACAAACTGCATTTTCCCGATTCGTGGAACGTTGATGCTATATCAGCCGCTTTTAACATAATGGAATTTTGGATATCAATACGTTCCTGATTCATCTTGTGCAATTTATTGGCCAAGTCATATGCAATCAGCGTATTGTCGGTTAACAACAATTCCAACGCAGGACCTGCTGAATCCAGGCGTCCCGCCGCATTTAATCGTGGTCCGATTGCAAAACCAGCCGCATATACAGAAGGTTTCTTGATACCAGCGATTTCCATCAAAATGCAAAGACCCAAGTTTTGACGCAATCCCAAAACCTTTAGCCCAGTGCTTACAAACGCACGATTCAATCCTATCAAAGGCATTGTGTCACAGATTGTCCCCAGCGCCACCAGATCCAAATAATTCATCAAATTAATTTCAGGAAAACCACCACGTTCACGTAATTCACGATTAACAGCAACCAATGTTAAAAAAGCGACACCGACACCGGCCAAATACGACAGGTCTGATGTATCCCCTTCACGTTTTGGATTTACAATCGCATCCGCATCCGGCAAGACAGAATCTGGGGAATGATGATCTGTTACAACAACCTGTAATCCCGCCTTTCTTGCACAGTCAATTTCGTGCACACCGCTGATTCCGCAATCCACGGTTATTATTAATTTTGCATCCTGGTTTGCGATTGCATTAATAGCCTCGCAGTTCAATCCATACCCTTCGCCTTCGCGCGTTGGCAAATGCCAGATGACATCCACCCCCAATTTACGCAAATACTTTACACAGATTGCGGCAGACGTAATCCCATCCACATCATAGTCACCATAAACAGCTATTTTATTTTTCTGAATAATATTATCAGCAATAATACGCGCTGCCTTGTCCATGTCCATCAAGCAACTGGGATCAGGCATATATTCTTTGATGCTTGGATTTAAAAATTTTTCAACATCGTTCTTGTCCGTGATTCCACGGCGTGCCAAAATTTTTTCAATTAAATTCTTGTCTAAAACATTTAATTGGGGCGCTGCTTCATCCGAAGAAAAAGCCCCAACCCATGCTTTCCCCAGCATGGACTTCTCTACTATCTTTCTCACTGTAATCTCTTTTCTTATCAAGATTATTATATCAAATATCAGTCAAATAGCAATGGAAGTATACTGTCCAGGATTTTTCCCGTGGTTGGCACGGCATTCCAAGCAGCTGTCCGCAGATTCCAAGTTTCGGTTGTCCCCTGGGGTTCATCCAAGACAACCAAAACGGTATATTGCGGTGCCTCGATCGGAAAGGCCCCCACAAATGCGGTCAGATTCTTTTTATGATCGATTTTACCATCCACATGTTTTTCCGCAGTTGCTGTTTTACCACCGATATTAATACCTGCGATACGTGCTTGTTTGGCGCTGGTTTCTTCGGCGACCCTGAACATGATCCCACGCAATGTTTCAGAAATAGCTGGTGACATAACACGTTCACCCTGCACTGCACCAACGTTACGTTTTTGTAATGTTGGATAAATATAGATACCGCCATTGGTCATTGCGTTCACACCCAGCAAGGTATGAATTTGGGTCACAGATATACCATGTCCAAACGCAACAGTTGCCTTTTCAACTGGTCCCCACTTCATCGGCATCAAAGGTTTTTCTGTTTTTCCAAATTCTAATTGCAATGGTTTATCCATATGAATACGTTCAAAGAATTCACGCTGTGCGCCGTCTGGTAAATCCAATGCAATTTGGACACTGCCGACGTTACATGAATACAACATAATATCCGCCGCAGACATATACGGATTTTTTTCTGTTGTTTTTTTCAAACTGCCGACGTCACTAATTGAAGCCGCAGTGCGTCCAAATTTATCCAAAACCTTATATGGTCTGTTGACATAGAATTCTTTTTTATCAATTCCATATTCATAAGCCAATGCCGTATTAAATAATTTAAAAATGGATCCCATTTCAAACACACCACGCAGTGGCATAAACATGCGATTCGCAGCCGGATCTGCACTCAGGTTTTCTGGGTCATAATCTGGCAACGACACCATGGCCAACATTTCGCCCGTCCTGGAATTCATCAACATACCCATTGCAGCGTTAGCCTTGTACTTCTGCATCGCGACAGACAGCTGTTCATAAAAGACCGATTGAATTCTGGAATCCAAAGACAAACGCATCGGATCTTTGTTTTCACTCAGATAACTGTCATAGATTCTTTCTGCGCCCTCTAATCCATGTCCATCGTTGCCAACGAATCCCACGACATGAGAAAACAAACGACGCTTTGGGTATTTACGGGTTTGAACTTGTTCTATATCCAGCCCCGGTAATTTTGCAATTTTAATTGCTTCTCGCTGATGATCTGAAGCCAACTTTTTCACATATATAAAGCGACGCCCAGAATCTATTAGCTTTAATGCATCTGATACAGTATATTCTATTGGTAATGTATTGTGCATTAATGCGGCAACAGCATCCCTGTCTTTAACCTGATTTGGACGCAAGACGATATGACCAGACATAACATTTTTGGCCAAAATATCCCCATTACGATCAACAATATCGGCGCGGGTTACAGCCCAAGCACCTGCCCCATTACCACGGCGTGTGCGGTCTGTTCCCTGAATCCCCAGTGATAATGTTCTGATTACAAATATAGCAAAAGCAATCACAAATAAGGAATAGATAACACGCAAGCGACGTCGGCCCACAGCGTCTGTGCCAGACACCCTGAAACCATTTTTTAAAACATCTTTTCCGACTTCAAACATTTATTTCAAAGCTGTTCCCTGATCGGCAGTTCATCAATAGCGATCGATTTATGAAAGCTGATAACTTCTATCTTGGGATAAACACTGGACACCACATTACGCAAAATCTCGGGTCTGACAAACGATGCAAAGTTCGCCGCGGCAACGGCGGTTTCCTGTTGAGTTTTTACGATATCGGCGCGAATACGAGCGCGGGTTTTACCTTGAACGCGATAACAAACCTGTAAACTGGCGGTCAACATCAACACAGCCATGGCTGCTATAACACCCCAATGAAACATTTGTTCGTCTTCATTCATCTCTATTCTACACCCTTGTATCCTGGCAGAACGACGGAACTGGTCTTATGGTTTCGTCTTCGTTCATGAACTTCCCCTACCTGACTTCATTTTATCATAAATTCTTTAAAAAACGAATCATAGAATTGACACCATTCATGCGTCCAGCCCCCAGATTTATTTGCAAGCTGGCAAATTCACCCGCCAAATCCATTTCTTTGATTTCATCCGGTGTTTTTCCATTTACCATAGAAATAACAATTGCGACCACACCACGCACAAGGGCTGAATCTGCCCATCCGTAAAAGCTTTGTCCCTGATGACAGACACGAACAAGTGATGCGCATCCAGAAATTTCAGTGCATGTGGCAGATTCAGGGATTGGTTCCAAGCGTTTGCCAAAGTCCATCACCATTTCTAATTTTTCAACTGGATCTGTGATTACAAACAAAATATTTTTAATTTCAGTATATTCCATTTTTCGCCCCCAAAGCGTATTAGGGTTAGAGTTAATAAACCCTGCCCCTACCAGCCTGCTTCTGTTAAATCAAGTTCAAGTCTGGCCTCTTCGGACATTCTTGCAATATCCCAAGGTGGATCCCAAACCAATTCAACGGTCACATTATTTGCACCTGTTGCAGATTCTGTGGCAGACACAACCATGGCCAATAATTCTTCCATCATCGGACATGTAGGACTGGTAAAAGTCATGGTGACGGTAACATGACCTTGTGTTATATTGATGTCATAGACCAAACCCAAATCCCATATATTTACTGGAATTTCTGGATCATAGACGGTTTTCAGCGCTGCAATAATATCTTCTTTTGTGTAATTCATCTTTCTTCTATTATTTTTTTAATGATGATCAAAACTTGTTTCATTTCATCCATTGTATTCCATGATCCTGTTGATATGCGAATCGATCCTTTGTATTCCAATACATCATGTATCCAAGTTGCACACATATTCCC
>JAIRLP010000102.1 GCA_031259365.1 Rickettsiales bacterium | reverse complement strand
CTGCAAATAATTCTTTACCCATCTTTACACGAATACCATCCATAACAGTATTAACATCAGCCAATACAGTTGTTGGGATGCTTTCGTTTGCCTTACTTGGGCGCACGCAAGTCTGTAATGCATAGCGAACCAGTTTCTGATATAAACTGCCGATATAATCATCACCACAATCATTTGTTTCATACGAAGCATCACCCGTACAGTCTTTATCTGATATACCGCCCAAACACACACAATCACCAGGGCAGGCCGAACACGCGTTCCCAACAACAGGACTAGAATTGAACTGGCCGTCTTTGGTCATATAGAAACCTGCGTTACACGAAGTATATTTCTTAAGTGCAGGGCAGTTATATCCTGTGCCAGGATCCGCACCACCACCACCATTGCCACCGCTATTAACATAAACAGATGAAGCAATAACTGTTTCGTTACATTGTTTTATTGGTGCGTATCTTTGTTCACCAGGTGCATAAACGCGGCATGCAAATGGATGGCCGTGAACGATATCGCTGGATGGAACCGTACAGATATCTCGGGCGTATGCTTCCAATGCTGTTTTGCAATCTTGGGCGATTTTCTGATCGGTGATGTTGCCCATGGTGTTGACCAATTCCGCCAAACCAACATCCCCGCCACCATACAAGTTACTGCAAGCTTCCAGCTTTTCTTTGCACATCTGTTCTGATAATTCCAGTCGGGAACCCAACAATAATTGTTCTTTGATGTTGCTAAAGTCTTTCAAGGATTTGCTTTGTGTATCATAACAATTATTCACAACATCAATACATTCGTTCTTTACCTGTCTGATACGTTCTTGTTGGCCTTGATAAATTTCTGCGATGGCTTGGCGCATAAATTCTTCCCATACTTCGGCAGATAAATCACGACACGTATCCAGCCCACGTGCAGCAAATTCCTTTTTACGATTTAATTCTGCCACCAACATACGGTTTGTTTGATTAGACAACACATCGCCACTTAAAGATGTTTGCAATTCCAGCTGATAGAAATAGGAACCGTAGATTGGTTCCCCGCTATCGCGGTTCAAATATTTACCGGTGATGTCCAAACAATGCACATAGTCACTGCCGCAAGCAGATGAAGATGTAATGTCTTTACGTACCTGGGCAATACAGTCATCAATAGATGTGGAATTATGAGCGTTGTAATTTTCCAGTCTGGCTGCACCCATTTCACGTTCGGTTTCGCGGATTGTGCCATGCGCTTCAGTGATTTTTTTGCCCAAAGCATTTGATAAATTAGAACAATCGTTTTCGATATACATTCCATATGCCGATACAACCATATTCAAAGTAGCTGTTGATTCACAGGTCTCTTTGGCCATCGCCGCGCATTGCACATGGACCGCGTTATAAAGTTTTTCACCTGTCAGGTTGGACAGATCGGCGCCCGCTGCCAAATCAGTGGTGGACCAGATTGCATTGATGTCGCCGGCAATATCCAATTTACCTTGGGTGGACAAAGAATCTGATTTTGTTTTATTAAGAACAGCACTGATCCCGGACAATTGTTGCGCGCTGGCTGATTTATCTTTGGTGCCATTGGCTTCGCCCGGTGTGGCGGTCAGCATTGCCTTTACTTCTGCGCCAGTCTTGGAAATAGAATCAATATTGAAATCTTTAAAGTCTTGTAATTGTTGGGCTGTTTGTCCCAGTGCACGTTCTTTGGATTTTATATCTTCCAGTTTCGAAGAACAGACACAACGGCGATAAGTATCATCGGTCTTGGCACAGAATTGATCCATACATGTGAAATAAGTATCACGACAGGCATTATATCCCGTTCCAAAAGTTTGAGATACCACATTAGTGGCTGCTGCGCGCGCGGTTGGTGTAGATTTCTTTTGAACAGTTGCGCTGCGGGCAGCATTACTGCGCGTTGTTGCAGGCAAGGCGCCGGTTCTGGCTGTTGTGGTCTTGGCCGTACGGGGCGCGGCGGCTGACCTGGAAACAGTTGATTCATTCGTTACGCCCCGCACAGAAACATCGCGGGTTATGGTGTTTGAAGTGGTACTGCGGGTGGTTGCGCGTCCAACAGTGGTCGGGGTGGTGGCGCTGCGTGAAACAATTGTATTTTGTCCGGCGTTCTGGCGGCTTACAACGCTATCATCACGCACAGCAGCATCGGCTGCGCCGATGCAAAATAATGCACACCAAAGAAAAAGCCAAATCTTATTCACTCCCATTGTGCCTTTTCGGGAAGATCACCCGTAAGAAACGTGGAACCTTGCGACGCATTTACGGGCGCACACCTGGAAACGGTGCTTGTTGTAAATTTATACGTTCGGTTTCATTCCTATCCTTAGATAATACCAAAAATCGCAACATTCACACAAGGGAATAATTAGGCATTATCTGGGCTTTTAATCAAATTTTTATATTGATTTTTCTATAAAAAGACGCGCCAATTTTGGCGCGCGCTTTTATTTTTTATAATTTTGTTAAGCAGCAGGTGTCGCTTGACCTGGTGTTGGACGATTGCGTTCCACAAATGTGATACGTCCCTTGTCCAAATCGTAAGGTGTCATTTCAAGGCGAACTTTTTCACCAACGTTAACCCAGATACGGGCTTTGCGCATTTTTCCGCAAACTGTTGCCAAAATTTCGTGACCATTTTCCAACTTTACACGAAACATAGTGTTTGGAAGCTTGTCTTCGACTGTCCCGCTAAATACAATTACATCGTCTTTTGCCATAAAATATCCCCTAATAAATCACGATCCTGATGATAGGCTTATATGGCAAAAAAATCAAGCGATTTTTATCTTCTTGCAGACATGCCCTCAATTTGATAAAATTGCTTATGATAATGGTAGGTGGGATTATATGAAATTAAAAATGTTTTTGGCAGTTCTTTGCTTGTTGCCAGGCTTTGCCGTGGCAGCCACAGAAAGGGGCGATGAAGCACGAATTGGTATAACGCGTATGTCTCAGGCGGGAAATCGTGGGCCAACATCTGTAAAGAATTTGACTACTGAACCGACAACTGATACACCAACAACCAGCACAACAACGCCAAAGCCGGTTGAAACACCTAAGTCCGCACCATCTGCAGATGATGCAGTTGATACAATTGTTGAAACTGTAACTGGTTCCAGCTGTCGCGACGCGTACCGCGACTGTATGAATGAATTTTGTTTGTTGGATGAATCCGAAGGCGCACGTTGCGCTTGTTCTGCAAATATCAATCAATCAAAAACATTGATTGTCGACATTCAAAAAATTCAAGATGATGCTGACAAATTATACACCGAAGGTGTTGAGCGTAAACAACTGGGGGCCAAGGCCAAATTGGTCTTTGGTGAAAGTGAACAAGCGAAAAAATCGTCACGCGCATCAGGTCTAAATTTTTCTGAATGGTTAAATTCGTCTACTGGTGATAATGGTTCGTTGGATGACGACGAAGATATTGGCGACAGCTTGTACGAAATGGCGGCGGGTTATTGCGCTGATAAATTAAAGTCTTGCGGCAAATCAGCTGAAATGGAAGAAACGTTGTATTCTAGAATGATTGTTGCGGATTGCAAGGCGTTTAATAGTTATCTGTCTGATCAAAAACGCGAAGCTGAAAATAATAAAAAAGTTGCAGAAGCAGCGGTGCGTAAAGCTAGATTGGAAATGTTGGATACAACAAATAAATACAACCGTGGTGAATGTTTGCTGGCATACAAATCTTGTATTTCTGACAAGGGCGGTTGTGGTGTAAACTTTGAAAACTGCTTGGATGCAGATCTGTTGGGCCGTCGTGCGCATGCTTGTGAAAATGTTTTGGACCAGTGTATGGCTGTAAAAAACTATGTATTGCAAGATTGGGAAGCTGAATCAAAAATGGTTTTGGCCGATGCCGCAAAATATGCCGATAAAAATCGTCGCGCAACTTGCTTTGCCAAGATCCAGGCCTGTTTGGAAGATGGATGTTCAACGGAAAGCAACTCGACATGCTTGACAAACGTTAACGTTGCAGCTGGTGTCTGTCCTGTGATTGATGAATGTAATGAAATCATCCCGGGCATTAAAAATTCTGTTAATGATAAG
>JAIRLP010000100.1 GCA_031259365.1 Rickettsiales bacterium | reverse complement strand
GATGTTCTGATATTTCATGAACAAGGTTTCTGGCCAGTCTGAGTGGTTCATTTTGTTGATTATTAAATTTGAACATATCCTGCTGGGTTTTTATGTTTCTTTGTTCAATTAATTTATGCAAGTTCTCTTTGAACAGTGGGTGACTGCTGGCAATTGTTTTTAGATTGCCGGGCAATTCAAATTGATCCAGATGTTTGTCTGATGCCGTGCCTTTGTATAGATCTATTTCGATATACTTGACTGAATTCAAAGGACGGATATAAAAGATTTCTTGTCTTGGATCCAACAGGATGTCCCCCAAAGATTTTTTAGGTAGATATTCAGGAATCTTTAGTAATTCATGATCAACAATGTGATATTTAGGATCAAAGCATGAAAAATAATTTGGGTGCTTGCGATAGTTTTGAATCACGATTGTATAACTGTAATTTTCCAAGACGTCAAGGAATGCAAATAGTTCATCTGTTCGTGGTAGCTCTTTGACGCGTTTGAATCCACCATTGATACTGCCATATTTTAGCGTATTTGGATAAGAAGGTGAACGTTCAGACTCGTCAATTTGCCAGAACGGCAAGACTGGATATTTAGATTTCATGTGGGGGCCTTGTGGTTGTATCTTCTGTTTATCGTTTTTTCTCAAAATCTATTTTCTTGGTGGAAATGGCCATGGCTTCTTCCAGTTTAATACGTTCTTTTGTATTATCTGACAAAGACACGAGGATACTATCGCCCCATGCCGGGGTTGCATATTTAATATAAACAGATTTAGGGGCAGTCTTGGAACGCCATTCCGTACCATCAGCATAAAAAATACGCAATTTGATTGGTTCTGATTTCTGATAACGACCTGATATGCCCACCATATTACCTTCAAGGAATGATATGACTTTTGTATCCATCAGATTGTATATAATTTTGCAGCCATTAAGTGTCATATTTCGATATGGTCTCGAAGACTTTGATTTAAATTTGCTGATATAAGGATCCTGGTCAACAGGTTGCGCGGCCTTTTTAAATTTATTTTCTTTCTTTTTCGGGTGATTTGAATGGAATTGTTCCCCTTTTTTCATGTCCATAAGATGTAAGGAATCAGAACCATAAACGCTGTTTTTGCGAAGAAGTACAATTTGATTGTTAGGGAATTCATGAGCTGGGGCGATTTTTTCGGGCGAATTTACTAAAACGTGTTTGCGTCTTATGCCGGATTTTGTTGTTGGATCTGGAATCAAAAATGATACATAAAAAAGCTTTTCTTTGGGGCGATATTTATCCATATTTACGCCAATTTCCATGGGGTAAGTATAATTTATCCCAGAAATTATTTTTAGAACTTTTCTAACTTTATATATTTTACGTTTGTTCTGCTTCGAGGGCATAATGTTATCTCCTCATGGATTCTCTCTCCCCTTAAAATAAACAACAAAGCTCTATTTTTTCTTTTTTTCTGTGAACTGGATATCACGCAGCTTTTTATATTCGCCATTCAAGGCAACCAATTCTTGGTCTGTACCACGCTCAACAATCTGGCCGTCCTTGATAACACAGATAATATCGGAATCCAGAATAGTAGACAAACGATGGGCAATAACAAATGTTGTACGACCTTTCATCAATCCTGTTAATGCAGATTGAATCAGTTTTTCGCTTTGGGTGTCCAATGCAGATGTTGCTTCGTCCAATAACAAAACAGGGGCGTCTTTTAAGATGGCGCGTGCGATTGCAATACGCTGTTTCTGTCCGCCTGACAACAAAGCGCCGCGTTCGCCAACATTGTTATTGTATTTCTCTGGAAAGCCCATAATAAATTCATGCGCATTTGCAGCTTTGGCCGCTGCTTCAACTTCTTCCTTGGTTGCATCAGGGGCGCCGTATTTAATGTTGTCTGCAATGGTGCCATTGAACAAGAATACATCCTGGGATACTTCTGCAATATTGCGACGCAATGAATGCAAAGTGTATTTTTTAATATCTGTACCGTTGATCTTAATTTTACCTTTTTGTGGTTCATAAAATCTTTCCAGTAAATTAAACATAGTCGTTTTACCGCCACCAGATGGACCAACCAATGCACATACTTTACCTGCTAGTACTTGCAAATTGATATCTTTTAATATCGGTTCATGTGCATTGTATTCAAAGGATACTTTTTCAAATCCAACCGACATGTTGCCAGACTTTAATTCTTTAGCATCTTTGGTATCTGTAATGTCTGGTTTGCTGTCCAAGAAGTCAAATAAGACTTCGGCTGCCAACAGGCCATGCTGAATTGTATTTCCTGTGCCGGTGATGCTTTTTGCAGGGGAATAAGCAGCTGTCAAAGCCAATAAGAATGCCACCAAATCACCTGTAGATATTGCACCACTGACAATGAAATGACCACCAAAGATCAACGCACCAGCCAAACCGATGGAAATCATCATTTCCAATAATGGGGATTGCAAAGCGCCAGCCTGAGTATTCTTGTATGAATTAGATACGCTTTTATTTAATACACGATCGAACTTTTTGGTTTCTGATTCTTCGGTCGCAAATGCTTGGATGGTTTTAATGCCATGCAAAGTTTGATTTAACTGTTGTGTAACGTTGTTTGCAATACCAAATGATTCACGCGACAGACGGCGTTTTTTGCGCATGATAATAACTATTGGAATCATAATCGCCGGAACCAAGAATAATAACAACGCGCACATTTCCGGGGCGTACCAAACCATGATTCCCACTGAAATTGCCAATGTTGCAACATTCTGAATCAGTTTTACAATGTTGTCAGTTACCAATTCCTTGACTGCATTTGCCTGGACTGTGAAATAATTTAAATTCTTGCCAATACCGTCGCCATAAAATTCAGATATATTCATTTTGATCATATGGTTATAGACACGGTTCTGTAATCTGGCATGGGCCAACAAACCAGCCTTGGACATGGTCAAAGATTTTGCATAAGTAAAGACACCCTTGGTACCAAATGCGGCAATAATCTGTAATGCAAAGAAATAGATAGATTGCATATCCTTTTCAAAAAAGGTTTTATCTACCACCTGTTTCACAATAGTGATGGTGAATCCTTCGGCACTGGCGGCAATGATTGTAAAGATAATACCAGCCAGCAACCATTTCCATTGTGATTTGCCGATTTCACGCCATACACGACCATACAAAGACCATTTGATGCCATTGTTTTTTTTGTCGCCTTTGATAAAGGATTTAATTTTTGAAGTTTTCTTAGTCATGGGCTGATTATACATAGCTGATTAAATTCTGTCCAGTTTAAAGATTTCAACAAGAAAATAGGAATTTTCATTTTTTATTTGACAATATCAAAGAGAAAGTATAAAATCTGCTGGCTTTGGGGCCATAGCTCAGTTGGTGGAGGTGAGTTGCTTGGCAGTGCAGAATGATGGCACAATCTGGGGTAATGAAAGAAAGTAAAGTTTTGGGGCCATAGCTCAGTTGGTAGA
>JAIRLP010000077.1 GCA_031259365.1 Rickettsiales bacterium | reverse complement strand
TAGTTATTCAACCTTTGGATAATATGTCAGATACTGATTTACAGGCAATTCAGACCGCTGTGATTGATAAAGTCGAAGGATTGACGGGCGCAAAGCTGCGTTCCTAGAATTTGATTTAAGTAACAAAAAAACCGGATGTAGATCCGGTTTTTGTTTGTATTATCTTGTAAAGGTGCTATAATCAAAAAGTCACAAGGTATTCTTGTGATGAGGTGTCAAGACCTCTGTTTTAGGCGTTCCGAAAGGGATGAAAACTCCAACTTTTTTTATGGTTGGAGGGCTCGCGAATACATTGAATAAGCGGCACAATTCCTAAAAATTGTCTTGAACCTCCAACCGCCCAAATATTTGTGCGGTTTTTTGTAAAACAAAAAACTGGAGGTTTGTTAATGAAAAACAAAAAAACAACGGGGGTCGTCACATTTGTGATAATTGCTTTATTGCTTGTCCCAGCTTTTGCTGCGGGATCGCAAGATGGGGGCCTATGCCAATTGATCGGTCAAACGCAAACTGTGTTTAACACACTTCGGATATTGGCTTTTCTGGGGGCTGGATTTGTCCTGGCCAAAGCGGCATGGGATTTCATCTCTACTGGCAAAGTAGGTGGCAAAGAAGGAGTTGAAGGATTGAAATCAGTCGGCATTCCAATGATTATTGGTTTTGCATTGTTGTTTTCAATCGGAATAGTTCTGAGCTTTTTAATGAATGGTCAAATCGTCTCGTGTTCGCAATTGACAACAGGATGGTAAAAAGGAGATTAAGATGAAATCCAAAATAATAATTTTTATTATTATGGTTATTGCCGTATTTCTTTGCGGTTATATGGTTGGGTAAAACAAAAACCGGCGGTTGCCGGTTTTCTACTAGATTGGCAATCTTTTGTCTAGCGCCTTGCACCATTTGGCCACGGGGCAGTTTTCACATAATGGGCGAAGCGCCTTGCACGTATAACGACCATGCAGAACCATAACGTGATTTGTCATGGCATGATATTTTTTAGGGATTAATTTCAGCAATTTAGTTTCGACCTTTTCAGGCGTATTGTCTGACGCATCAACCCAACCATAACGATGTGCATTACGGAAAACGTGCGTATCCACACCCACCATTGGCGCATCCCACAAAACATTCATAATGACGTTGGCCGTTTTTTGACCAATACCAGGCAAGGCCATTAACGCCTTTTGATTATGATATTCGTTCGGGAATTTCCAATCGGATGGTGTCGAAACCTTTACCTTGCCAGCCAGCTGTTCAGACAGGGCGATGATATTTTTAGCCTTGTTATTAAAAAATGAAATCACTTTGATATGTTTTTTCAAACCATCTTCGCCCATTATTAACATGGCTTCTGGTGTGGACGCTTCGGTAAACAGTGCTGGGGTGACTTCGTTCACCTTTTTGTCAGTTGCTTGCGCCGACAGAATAACAGCCACAGCGAATGTGAAATCATTCATTGAATACAATTCACTGCGGATTTCCATATCCACAGTTTTGGGGACTTCGCGGAAATAAATATCAGGTGTTAGTGTGATTTTCTTCATCATGTTTAAGCCTTTTTGATTGTAATACCAAAGTTGTATCCTTCGATATCATTTTGGTGTTCCCCTGTCCCGCGTGTCATATCAACAGCCAAAACATCAGCCATAATTCTGTCACGGTGGCTTGCAAGGGCGTCGTTCAATGCAGGATCGGCGCTGTATTCCAAAGTGATGCGGTCAGATACGTCCAGACCAATTATTTTTCTGGTGTCTTGGATAAAGCGCAGGGCATCGTTTGCCAAGCCTTCGGCAATCAATTCACCGTTTAATTCAGTATCCAATACCACCACGGCTGTATTATCAGGTAATGCGGCACCGGTCACACCTTTTTTGACAGTCAAACGTGATTCGAATTCATCAGAATTTAATGTTTGTCCGGCAGCCGCCAGTGTATCACCCTTGATTTCATATTCGCCGCGTTTAACGGCCGGGATAATATCTTTCAAAGCACCACCCAGACGGGCGCCGATCTTTGGCGTGATCAAATAAACAAATGAATCAGCCAAAGACGTAACGTTTGATGTGAATTCAACGGATTTTACATTCAATTCGTCCTTGATGATATCTGCATAGTCACTCATGTCAGGTCCAGCAATTGTCAGCTTGGCCAAAGGCAATCGATTACGCAATTTATATGTTTCGCGCAACTGTTTCCCAACAGATACCACAGACTGTACGCGGCGCATTTCATCTGTTAATTCGGCACTAACTGCATTTTCTGTATATGCAGGATAATCTTGCAGGTGCACAGATTCTGCGCCTGTTAAATTGCGATAGATATAATCGCTGATAAATGGTGCAAATGGTGCCAGTACGCGACACAGATGGGTTAGAACTGTGTACAATGTATCAAAGGCGTCGCCTTCTTCGTTCCAGAACCGTTCACGAGAACGACGGATATACCAGTTGTTTAAAATATCCAAGAATTCAACAACGCGACGTAATATTGTATATGGTTCGTAACTGGATAATGAATCATTTGCAACTTTGAACAGTTCGTTCAATTCGACCAAGATATATCTATCCATGATGTTTGGTGTGCCCGACCAGTCTTTGGTTTCTTTTGCAGTGATGTTTCCAGCGTTCGCATACAATGTGAAGAAATGATAGGCATTCCACAAAGGTGTTAAAATGTTTTTGACGGTGTCGCCGAATACTTTACCTTCTTTGTCGATCGGTACTGGTTCACCCTTTAGGAAATTAGATCCGATAATGTTCAATCGCATCGCATCTGCGCCATATGTTGCAAACATATCATTTGTATCAACATAATTACCTAGTGATTTAGACATTTTCTTTTTGTGTTCATCAACCGTGTGTCCATTAGCAGTAATTGTTTTAAATGCAGGTCTGTCAAACAAAGCTGTGCCCAGCACCATCAATGTATAAAACCAACCGCGTGTCTGGTCAACACCTTCTATGATATAATCGGACATGTAATCAGGTGCGTTCACTATACCGGTGTTTTCAAATGGATAATGCTGCGCTGCAAATGGCATAGAACCGGATTCAAACCAAGCATCCAATACATCTGGGATACGTTTCCATCCATCTTTTTCCAATTTATCCAATGTTGGTCTATGAAGATCTTTGATGTCTGCGCCAAAGAATTCATTCATTTGGGCGATGGATCCAAATACCTTGTATTCGCCGACGTCATTGGTCCAGATAGGTAATGGCACGCCCCAGAAACGGTTTCTTGAAATACCCCAAGGACGTGCGCCTTCGATCCATGCTTCGAATCTTGATCCCGCTGATTTCCAATCAACCTTGGCATTGTTCGCCAACAAGCGATCACGGATTTTTGGCACATCAATGTACCAAGCCTCGGTCGCGCGATAGATCAGTTTACCTTTGGAACGAGGACTGTATGGATAACTGTGCTTATATTGTTCTTTTTTTACCAGATGTCCATTTGCTTTTAATGTTTCGATGATTTTTGGATTGGCTTGGAAAATATTCATTCCCGCCCAGTCAGTAACGTCTGGTGTGAAGTTACCGTAATCATCCACGTTGACCAATACGGGGAATTTTGGATCCAGTGCCTTGGCCGCCAAATAGTCTTCTTCACCAAATGCAGGTGCGATGTGCACGATGCCTGTACCGTCGCTGTCTGATACATAATCTGCATAAATCACAGAATATAATTTTTCGTCATCATAATATGGGAATAATGGTGTGTATTTCTGACCCACCAATTCAGTTCCCTTGATTGTTGCGATTTTTTCGGCATTGGCGAATTGTTTTTCGTATGCAGAAACACGACCTTCGGCAATAACATATTCTGCGCCATCAGTGTCTTTCATAACCACATATGTCATATTAGGATTAACGGCCAACGCTGAATTCGCAGGCAAAGTCCAAGGTGTTGTTGTCCAAGCCAGGACACGTTTACCGTCCTTTAATTCAAACCAAACGGTTACAGCGTCATCAACAATATCTTGGTATTCTTGGGATGCCTCGGAATTAGACATAACCGTGCCCAGCATCCAATCAAAAGGATTTACTTTGAAGTCTTTGTACAGCAAACCATCATCATATAATTTCTTTAATGCCCAAATAACGGATTCCATATATGTTGGATACATTGTGTTGTACACAGTGTTACCATCGTCGGCAACATCTACCCAACGACCGATGCGTCCGATATATTTAACCCATTCGTCTACGTATTTCATAACACCTTCGCGGCACATGTCACAGAATTTTTCAATACCATATTGGGCAACCAATTCTTTGGACTGTTTGCCGGTCGCTTTTTCAACCATAACTTCTGTTGGTAATCCATGGACGTCCCAACCCAATTTATGAATGACGTTTTTCCCCTTCATCCAGTTATATCTGCAAACCATATCCTTGACTGCGGAAATGCCCAAGTGACCAATATGTGGAATAGAAGATGGTGTCGCGGGTCCGTCAAAGAAACGGAATGTTTCGCCGTTTGCATTCTTTTCGCGTACACGATGAAATGTGTTATCAGATTTCCAAAAAGCAGAAACTTCTTTTTCCACCTGTGGAAAGTTTGCCTTTGGTTCAGTCTTCGGATATGCCATTGTCTTTTTCCTTATTCTATAAAAAATGGGCGCATGCGCGCCCCAGCCATCGCCAAAAGCGCGAATGGATGATTATTTTATAATAATTATTGTTTTCGTGGTCATTGTGCATGATTCTAATATATGTTTTATACGATTTCCACAAAAATTTATAGATAAAAACATTTTGTTCGCAACAAAAACAAACATGGGGTTGACGACGATGAAAAACAGCCACCCAAACAGGCGGCTTATAATGACAGGTTTAAATTTCGATATGCGGCAATTAGTTCTTGTTTTGTTTTTTTATCCAATATCTATAGATCCCTATGCAGTATGACAAGGCATGAATAAAGGACAAGGCAACATTATGTTGCCTTTTCTTTATAATCTGGTGCCGATGACAAGATTCGAACTTGCGACCCCCTCATTACGAATGAGATGCTCTACCAGCTGAGCTACATCGGCATATCCCCGCAGTATATCCCCAGCCGTATTTGATTTCAAGAAAAACGTAAAATAAAACAGGGCATTATGCCCTGTCTTTTGATTTTTGGTCCCATTTGGTTGGTCGTGGTATCCAACGCGGGACATGTTTTTTATATTCCTGATAAGGTTTGCCAAAACGTCTTTCTAATGCCTTTTCTTCAACCAGCGGAAAGTAAATCATATGTCCAACAAAGAACACGATCGTCCATACTAAAATAGCCGTTGCGTCAAAGATCAAATATTCTGCCAGCAAGAACATTAATACGCTGGTAATAATCGGATTTCGGACATAACAGAAAGGACCTTGGACAATTAATTTTTTTGGTGGACGCCATGGGCTAATTGTGCCCCGGCCCACCTTGTCAAACAAGTACATTGTGCGCGTTGCCAACAAAAATGCCAACACAGCTAAAATAATCCCCATAGCGACATAGACC
>JAIRLP010000014.1 GCA_031259365.1 Rickettsiales bacterium | reverse complement strand
TGTTCTATAACATCGGCAATTTGCTCTGCGTTGCCGCTAGCTTCCTTGATTCCGATGACACCGTGAATTTTCGCAAGCAACTGCACTTCATCCGCTGTCATATTGCGGCCGGTGCGCCCGGCGACATTATACAGAATAACCGGAAGGCCGACATTGGCGACAGCCTTGTAATGCATTTGCAATCCGGATGGATTAGGCTTGTTGTAATACGGCGTGACGACCAGCGCGGCGTCTGCGCTGACAGCCTTAGCGCGCTTGGTATATTCGATTGTGGTCTTGGTGCAGTTGCTGCCTGTGCCTGCGATAACAGGAACCTTGCCGTTTACGCGCTCTATTGCGATATCCAAAAGTTTTCTTTTTTCACGCTCCGTCAAAGTCGGGGTTTCACCCGTGGTGCCCAGAACAACCAGACCGTCTATTTTGGCATTCATCTGAAAATCAATAAGCTCGCGGAATCCATTATAATCCACCGAGAAACTTTTATTCATCGGGGTGATGATTGCGGTATACGTGCCGGAAAATATTTTATTCATGGAAGAGCCTTTTTTTCTAGAATCATCGTCCACAAAACAAAGTTTGTCAACTGATTTGACAAAAATCAGCGTAAATTCATCCATACTATTTTTGTTGGTTGCGTTTGCCTAATTTTTGATTGCTGATTTTAATCATCAATCAGCGCGGTGGAAAGTCGCATTTAAATTCATTTTGAATCGCGTTTTTTGTCCCAGTATCTGTCAATGCTTTCCATGATGATTTTATCAGCCTGTTCGCGGTCTGCCCAGCCCAAGACTTTTGACCAAGATTTTGGTTCCAAATCTTTATAATGTTGAAAGAAATATTCAATTTTAGAACGCAGGATCACTGGTAATTCTTCGACAAATGAAATATTTGTATAGTAAGGATCAATTTTATCACGTGGAACGCAAATAATTTTTTCATCGCCACCTGCCTGATCTTCCATTAACAGAACACCGATTGGACGCACTTCGATTAAAACACCCGGACGCAGTGGTGCATTACAGACAACAACACAATCCAACGGATCCCCATCATCACCCAATGTTCCTGGGAAATATCCATAATTCGCCGGATAAGCAACCGGGGTATGCAAAATACGGTCTACTTTTAATAAACCTGTCTCTTTATCAATTTCATATTTTACGTGACCATCTTCTGGAACTTCGATAATCGCATTCATCTTTTTTGGCGGTAATTTTCCAGCCGGTATTGTTGATAACATTTACAATCCTTATATTTTATATTGTGTCGCAGATTTTACCATAAATTCCCGAAAATTCAATTTACAATTGACAAAAACATTTATTTTTTAATTTATAATACTCAAGTGCTGGGAATATACCTTATTTAGACTGTCCCCCCGGCGCAGGCCGGGGTCTGGAACCAGGTTCTTGTCAATTTAATAGCACTGGGCGCCGGTTCTTGTTTTGACACTTATTAAAATAAAATGTCAAAACAATTCGATGCCGGTGTGACGAGAAAGATACATTCCTGGCACTTGAGTGATTTATAATACAATCCTACCTCAATAAAGAAAGAGATATATCTAACATTAGATTGACCCAAAAGCCTAATTTTGATACTATTACGACAGGAGCCGTGAAATGTTAGAAAAATCAGAATATTTCAAAAAGACGATTAAAACATTATGCCTTTGTATTATGGTTCTTTCGACAAACACTGTATCAGCTGACATCGCAAGCGTCAGCGCTGCCAATAGATATATATTATCCAATTTCAATTATACGCCAATAAGTACTTCTAATATTGCCAGTAATACATATTTACTTAAAATAATTGACCAACAGAATGCCCAGCATGGATGCATTTCATCCCACTTTGCGGACCAAATTCAGTCCAGGGTTATTGCAAATACTTATTTAAATGATAATTTACGCAAAAGCGTTATCAAAGACTGCGCATCTTATTACCCCAGCGATGGATTAATCATGAATCTTGATTTTTCAATTCCTGTGGCCGTAAATAATGACGCAGCATTTGATGTTGCAGGACAAAATAATGTAACTATTTTTGGCACAGGAACAAGGACCGAAAACAGTGTATCTTTGAATAATGCTGGCAGTTATATGCGCACCACCCAGCCGATTAACCTTACCTCTTATGAACATATTACCGTCGAAGTTCGTTTCAAACTGTTAACCACCACCACACAATGCCCCATCTTTGAATCATCCAAGAATTGGAACAATCAGGCTGGTGGATTTGGAATCTGGACGAATACAAATTCTTCCCCGTATGCAGCAAACATGCTGCATGGAAACCATAATGGTTCAGCTGTATTCGACATACCAAATATCGCCCAGACTGATTTGGCACAACATACTGTCACAGAAATACTGTCATCTAACAACCTGACAAATAATCACAAATTATTCTATGACGGGGAGCATATAAGATCTCTTACTGGGAACAAACCTTTTAGAAATGATTATATATGGTTCGGTCAACGTGGTGATTCTATAAGCGGGGCCAAGGTACCGGGTTTGGAATATTATTCTATACGAATATACAATCGTGCTTTGACGGACGCTGAGATATGTTCAAATGCCTGGAAAGACTATAACCGTTTCGGTGGCACAGCGCCAAACTGTGTTACCCCATAAATAAATCGTCTGGGGAACATAGATAAAAAAATGCCGCATAAATGCGGCATTTAATTTCCTACATTTTCAAAGGCATCAGTACATACAGCGCATCTGTCTTTTTGTCTGTCGACCTGATAATAGTCGGAGACATTGGATCCTGCATTTCCATTTGGAATTTGTCACCATCAACCTGTCCTGTGATATCCAACAAGAATTTAACACTGAACAAGATCTTGAATGTGTTATCGCCATTGTATTCGATATCCAATTCCTGGGTCGCAGTACCAGCATCTGGGCTGGATGCGGACAATACCAGTCTGTTCATCGAGAAATCCAGTTGCACTGATTTTGTCTTGTCAACGGACGCAACGGAAACCAAGTCCACAGCTGATACAAATTGTTTCCTGTCGAACAATGCGATCTTGTCATTACCCTTTGGAATAACAACGCGATAGTTAGGATACTGGGCATCAATCAATTTAGATGTCAATGTCGCAGCACCAACACTGAAACGTGCCTTGGTTTCAGACAATTCAACCAACACATCATCAACCGTGGCATCTTCCAATAATTTAGACAATTCACCAATAACGCGGCGTGGCAAGATAACAGAAGGCATTCCTTCACTGCCCGCCGGGGCCGGTGCTTCACACAAAGCCAAGCGCTGGGCGTCCGTTGCAACGGCTGTTAACATTTTGCCCTTGCCTTCTTCGGTGATGTGGAAATAAATCCCGCCCAAGTGGTAACGAACATCGTCGACCGGAATGGCAAATTTTGTTTTATTAATCAGATGGCCCAAATCGCCTGTGGTCATCTGGAATTTAGTAGTCAGGTTTGCACCAGCCATTGCCGGGAAGTTTTCAGCTGGCAATGTTGGCAAACGGAAAACCGCGCGGCCGCTGGAAACGACCAACTGGTCACCAGTTTGTTTAAAATTAATTTCCGCATCATCTGGCAATTTGCGAACAATATCGTACAACATCTGTACCGGCACCGTTGTTTTACCCGGCAAAGTAATATCTGCGTCAACGTGTTCGACCAATTCCAAATCAACATTGGTTGCAGACAAAATCATATCGTCCGCGACTTCAATCTTAACATTCATCAAAATCGGCAGGGTTGCGCGTTTTTCGACAATGGACTGCATGTGGCCCAGCGCACGAATCAACACCTGGCGAAATACTGAAAATTCCATAACTAGCTCCTGTTAGTATCTATACGTCTACATTCTTAATCGAAGTTTAGCAAAAAATGCCGATTCGGCGCAAGAGTAAAAAAGGGGCAATCGCCCCTTTTATCAATATTTGCAATGATGTGCCAACACGTCCTGGTCATTTCCTTGTAACCTTTTCCAATTTCGACTTTAATTTCTTCATATCATCATATTTCTTTAAATTACCCTTTTCCGCTATGGAAATGTCGCCTGTTTCTTCGGACACAACCAAAACGACAGATTTTGAGGCCTCGGACATGCCCAATGCCGCACGGTGACGGGTTCCATGCTTCCAATTCATATTATTCTGAGACAGTGGCAAAATAGCGCCTGCCGATGAAATACGGTTATCTTCAATAATAACAGCCCCGTCATGTAATGGTGTTTTATTAAAGAAAATGGTTAATAACAATTCACTGGAAATAATTGCATCAATCTTGGCGCCTTTCTTTTCAATAACACCATCGTCCAGATTATCTTGGAAAACAATCAATGCCCCTGTCTTTTTATTCGACATATATTCTGCTGCGGTAACAATGGCTTCAACGGATTGTGCAAACTCATCTTTGCTTTTGCGATTACGTGCAGATATTGTTGAAAAGATATTTCTAAAATTCCCCATCAATGCCAAGAACTTGCGCAATTCTGGTTGGAACACAACAACCAGACTCATGGACAAGAATAATGCTGTCCAATGCAAGAACGTTCCCAGCAAATCCAGTTTTAACCAGGTCATAACAAAACTGCTGACCCACAATAATCCAATTCCCAACAATCCATGCACCAGTTTTTCAGACGATGTGTTTCTGATAAATGTTCTGTAAAAGACCAACAATATTGCGGCAATAATCAAAATTTGAATTAATCCAATCCAATTCATGACTTCTTTCCTTAGGGTCGACCCTTGTTATTTTATCAAACCGCTGACCAATTCTGCCATTGGTGTATTTAACCATTCCGGATCGCCTTTTTTTGCAGGCGCACCCTTGTTCATTGCTGTTTTGCACGGATGATCATCGGCCAACCAATTTTCAATCAAATCACCTGCCAACCAACCAACACCTGCGCCCGCCACCAAACCAATCCCACCAGTAAACGGTGCCAGCAGTAATCCAATACCTGTGGCGCTGGCCACTTTGCCCACAACTGCCGAACCACTGATCTTGATATCTGGTTCAGCCAAGTTGCCAGAAAATTCTATGGAATTAATCACATCACCTGTTAAAGACAATTTTAATCCACGAACTGGTACACTGGTTAATGATACTTTTAATGTTTCGTTACCAAAATTAAAAGCACCCGCCATACGTAAATTAATCGCATTTGATTCAACGGCCACACCATTTTCTGTTTCAATTTTTCCATTGCGCAACTTTATATTCACCGCCGCGCAAGAGATTTTAATCTGGTCATTCTTTTTCTTGGAACGGAACAAGTCTTGGATACTGTGACGCAAATCCGTCAGAAAATCTGTTCCATACATATATGCAACCAATGTTGAATGCGCATATCCTGGAGCCACGGAATA
>JAIRLP010000105.1 GCA_031259365.1 Rickettsiales bacterium | reverse complement strand
GGTTTCAAGTACGGGTTACATCAAACGTGTATCTTTGGATACTTATCGTGCGCAGAAACGCGGGGGCAAGGGACGTAATGCAATGACAACCAAGGACGATGATTATGTTGCCCAGGTGTTTGTTGCAAATACTCATACCCCGCTGTTGTTCTTTAGTTCCAAGGGTATCTGTTATAAACTGAAAACTTATAAATTACCAGAAGCTGCAGCAGCTGCCAAGGGACGTCCATTGGTAAATCTGTTGCCACTATCACCTAACGAAACAATTACTGCGATCTTGCCAGTCACAGCGGACGAAGTTGAAAAAGTAAAGGCATCTGGCAAAGAACATTTCTTGATGTTCGCAACCGCCAGCGGTACCGTTCGTCGTAACAGAATGTCCGATTTTGATTCTATTCGTGCCAATGGAAAAATCGCGATGAAGCTGGATGAAGGTGATTCATTGGTCATGGTATTGCCTTGTTCCGAAGATCAAGATATCTTTATTTCAACATATCGTGGTCGCTGTATCCGCTTTTCGGTGCCTGAAATCCGTATCTTTGCAGGACGTAATTCAACTGGCGTTCGTGGTATTAATTTGAGCAAAGACGATCGCGTGATCACTATGTGTGTTTTGAATCATGGTGAATCTGATTCTGCTGTACGCGCCGCTTATATCAAGCAAAGCCGTGCGCTGCGTCGTGCGGCAACCGGTATCGAAGAAGAAGCTGGGACGGAAGAAGAAGCAACAACATTGGTATTAGACGATGCCAAGATGAGCGACATGGCCGCACGCGAAGAATTCATCCTTACTATTTCAGAAAATGGATTTGGAAAGCGTACATCTTCTTATGAATATCGTTTGACTCATCGTGGTGGTAATGGATTTGCCAACATGAAACTGGGGGGCAAGAATACCGCTGTGGCTGGATCTTTCCCAGTGACCGATGAAAATGACATTATTATGGTAACTGACGGCGGTAAAATTATCCGCACATCCGCATCCGATATCCGTATTGCAGGTCGTGCAACAGCTGGTGTTACATTATTCAGAACTGCTGAAGATGAAAAGGTTGTTTCATGTATTCCAATCGTCCGTGAAGAAGATGGCGAAGAAGGAGAGGTCGAGGATTTTCCAAATTCGACATCTGAACATCAAAACGATGCGGGTGCCGGGGAAACAGAAAAAAACGGTAACACCACAGAAGAATAAAATAGCAAGGGGTTGTATCTTGTCCGAACAAGTTGATGTTTTGGATGAAAATGGCAATAAAACCGGACAAGTTGCAACCCGCAAAGATTGTCATACATAGGGTTTGCGTTATGGATGTGTTGTTGTTTGGGTGGTAAATAAATCCGGACAGATTCTTGTGCAAAAACGCGCGGATGCCAAGTCAAACTTTCCTGGGATGTGGGATAAATCTGTTGGTGGCGGTGTGATGGCGGGGGAATCTATTGTCGAAGCTGCACTGCGTGAAACCGCCGAAGAAATTGGGTTGAAAGTAGGGGTGAACGACCTGATATATATTGGTTCGGTTAAGGATGAATTTCCTTCTGGGAATGACACAGTCAGAATGCTTCTTGATAATTTTGTCATAATGGGTGATTATGATATTAAAGATATGACTTTTCAAAAAGAAGAAGTATCTGGGATTAAATTTGTGACACCTGAATGGATTGAACAACATTCGTATATTACTGATCCAGAAAATTCCATTTTGGGCGATGATATGTGGATATTATTAAAGGATTGGTTACAAGATAATGATGTAGAAATCAAAGATGAATCCGCGTGAAATAAGTATTAGATTTTTTGCATTGTTGGCAAAAAATTATATATACGCGTCATAAGGATCCATCGGATTGCGGGAAACAGTCCTTGTCAAAAGGAAATAAAAGATGAATAACGAATATTTCTTATCTATTAATGGTGTGTCAAAGCGTTTGGATATTCCTGCGCATACTTTGCGTTATTGGGAAAAACAATTTCCGGCGGCCATAAAACCAACGACGGGTGCCGGTGGTCGTCGTTATTATCGTATGGAAACGGTATCCGCTTTGGAATCGATCAAAGATCTGTTGTATAGCCGCGGTATGACCATCGCAGGTGTTAAAAAATTAATGAAAGAAGGTAATTTGCCAAGCTCTGGGGAATTTGAAATAACCCCGGTTGCGCATAAAAAAGAAGCCCCTGTTAGTATGCCGACGACCATCGCGGCGGGGGATAAGTATGAACGGATGTTGCGCAAATCTGATATAGATCAGGCGATTGATTTGTTGGAACGGGCGCGTGCTGTTTTGGTATAAGATTTTAAACCCACCAATTGGCGGGTTTTTGTTTTCGGTGAATTTTTTATCTGTTCAATATATGCGTCAGGATCTTTGGCAATTTCTTCAGCGGTCATCGGCCTTGTTGGTTCGAACGTTTTACGGACGGTGTATTCTGGTTTCTTTTCTTTAGGGGGTGTCCAGCTGTCTATTGCACTGTCCAGCATGGATTCTGCCACCATGCCGCCGACCGTATCATCTGTGCCGGGTATCGTCCAGCATCCACCCAACAACATCGGAATACATAATAAAATAACAATCTTTTTCATAGCTTTCACAGTGTTTGAACTTGGCAGTCCCAACGGGAATTGAACCCGTGTTACCAGAATGAGAATCTGGTGTCCTAGCCACTAGACGATGAGACCAACGTCTCCCAAGTATTACAGTATTTTTTCCAAAATTCAAGACAAAGCAACAAGCATAAGGATATTTGCCGCTGTTATTTTATCGTAAATTTGTGTATAATGCTTGTATAAACATGGAAGAGAGAAATGAAAATAATCGGATTTGCTTTATTTGCAATGTCGCTGTCTGTGTCAACGGTTTTTGCTGAAACATCAGAAAATTCTGCTCAGTTATTGGATGTTGTGATTGGTGAAAGTGTTACAGACGACCAGATAAAATGTATCCAAGAAAAAATGGTGGAATGTGAAATCGTTGGTCTGCCGGTTGAAACACCTGTCCAGCCCGATGTAATTCAGTCTGAAACTGAAAAAGTTCCAGGGGTTGCCCGTCGTCGTGTCAATCGTGCCGGATTGAAAAGTACGGGAAAGAACCAGATTGTAAAATTAGCAGTTCCTGGTGTTCCATTAAGCGAGGTCGAACAATTAAGTGCTTGTGTTACAGCCGTGATGGTGAAGTGTAATGTAACAGACTATCAAATTAATCGGATGGAACAGACCGCCGTTGTATCAACAGAGGATAATGCAACAGAAACCAAAGCTGTTGTATCCGAAACAGTGGAAACACCTGAAACCGTAACAGAAACGATTACTGTTGAAGAAATAATTTTGCAAGAACTTGAAGAGACTACAGAACCTGTCCCAGATACCGGGGTTCCTGTGGTTGAAGAAAAATAAAATCCCGCCATAGGAGCGGGATTGCTTCTCTTTACACTATTGCCATCCTTAGAACTTTATCTTCAAACCAGCAGTGATTTCTTGTTTGCTTAAATCAACTTTTGAATTAAATCTGCGTTTAATGCCTTCGGTTGTGCCTTTGTTATGGTACATGTTGTTTGAGTATTTAACGTTGCCTAAATCTGTGTACATATATGCAAAAGTCAATGATACAGTGTCTATCACAGGCACTTCAACACCTGCGCCAATGTTCCAAGAGATGTTGCTTTCCTGGTCGCGTGTTTCCCACCAGTATGCACCGCTGCGGAAATTATTTTCAGATTCAATTGTTGAATAACCAATACCTGCGGTTACATATGGGATTACGTTTTTAACTTGGTATCCATAGATTGCATTCAAAGATATTGTTTTTTCATTGTATGCAAAATCACGTGTATCAGAATCATTTGGTGTGGCGCCAGCAAAGTCATACATTGCATTTGCAGCGTTGAAATGATTTTTTGTTGCGCCGTATTCAGCCTCGATGGATAACAGACCGTATTTCTGTAAATCGAATTGATATCCAGCAGAGAATTTAGGTGAAAGTTGTGTTTTCTTGCCGTCCCAGGATTCTTGTTTGTTTCCTGTGAATTCAGACCATGCGCCAGATATGACCTTGGTTTCGACACGTGATTCATCAACAGATGTTGTGTTTAGTGATAATTTTGGTGCAATATAAAATCCATCGGCCATCGCGCCAGTTGATACAAAACCGCCGATAAGTGCAGTTAGGACTAGTTTTTTATGCATTTTTGACTCCTTTAATCGTAATGAAATAAGACCGACAAAAAGATTGGCGGTCGGGGAGTTCAAAAAATCACACAAAAGAATGCAGAAAAAGCAAATTCTCATTAATGATACGGAAAATAAAAAGAGATTCATCAAGGATGTTTTCATAAGAGAATTTATGGTATAATTGCCATAAACTAAGCAGGGTAAAAGTCATGGATGATAAAAAACTGATCGAAGCGGTGGAATGTGGTGGCACCGTAAAATATAGAGAAAAACAGCTGGATAAAATTGCAGGCCAGATGTCAGAATCACGCAATATAGAATTTGCAAGATATTTGACTGGCAGATTTACAACCGCGATTAGATCATCAGAATTAAGCGGATTTCTAGAGAACTGGGCCGGTTTATCCATAGATGATAAAAAACTATTTACCAAAAAGTTTCTAGATATACTTTGGGATTTGTTGATA
>JAIRLP010000079.1 GCA_031259365.1 Rickettsiales bacterium | reverse complement strand
TGGAATTGACCGATGGACAGATTTGGGTTCGTCCGCTATCCATGTGATTTGATCAAATTGTTCGCCCAGGTGTTGATCAACCTCGATTTGTAGAGGTTTCTGAATAATTTCAATTTATTGACAAAAAATAAAAGTGTGTTAACCTGTATTTGCAAAACACAGGTTTTTGTTATGAAAATAATGCACCGCTTTAAAAATTTAATAAAGGCATTAAACAATGCCAAACCAAACTTTGTCTTAAGTGAAAGTCTTGGCTTGGATAAATGCCCTCGGTCTATATCTTATACTTTATCTAAGAAAGGGAAATGTTTGGCGCAAATATCTGGCCATTTTGAAAGTCGGCAAATAATGAAGATTGATTTTATGGATGTTGATTCAAAATTGCAAAGACAAGGAATCGGGTCTGGCTTGTTATTGACTTACATAGAATATGCAAAAGATAAAAATGTTCAAGAAATTCATGTGAAGTCTGCGCGCACTTGGCAAGCAATAAGTTTTTATTCAAGGCACGGTTTTAAATTTATCGGTCAAAAGAATCTATTGATAAAAAGACTTTGTGATAATACAAATCAAAAATCGTCATAACAAGGCGACAGCGATGAAAGATTATAATATCCAGCAAGTTTTATTTGTATCCGATAAACTGAAAGCAGAATGCGCCGGTTTGGCTGGGGATTCTGCTGCAAATATTGCCGAGGCCGAAGAAGTCAAAAATAACATTCAAAAAGATGTAAATCAAAATGCCCATTGGTTATTTACTTATACAGCTCAGGAAGAGTTGCGCGGCTTTGTCAAAGGTCATCCAGAACAATATCCGCGCTATGTTGAAGATTTGCCGGAAGGTCCAAGTTGCGAAATGGAATGGTTGTATGTAGATAAAAAATATCAACGACAAGGTATAGGTGCCGGTTTGATAAAAGCATATAAAGACCATGCGAGATCACAAAATATGGCCAGTCTGTTTGGTTATCTATCCAACAGTAAACCATTAAAAAAGTTCTTTAAGAAGTTTGGTTTTGAAACCATAGGTTGGCACCATTTAATTGGTAAAAGTCTGGTAAAATAACATCGAGATAATAAAAATGATACAGCGTATTAGATTTGCTACAGAAAGGATTCGCGACCATTGTTGCATTGTGGCAGACCATTCTGCGCATGCTTTGAATGTAACACCAGAAATTTGTCGTTCCATTCAATCTGATATTAATGAAAAAATGGAATAATGTTTGCCGATATCGTTGATCAGCAAATGCGCGGTTCTATTACTGGGCAAATTGAAGGTGAAATTAATATGGAAAGCAACCGCTTGGTGCCCAATGTTGCAAAGATCGATTGGTTTTATGTAGATAAAAGATTCCAAGGTTTGGGGATTGGGCGGGGTCTTGTGGTGGCATATACCAAATATGTTACTTTGCTTGGGGTTTCACAAATAGAATTGACCAGGGAATCTAGCGCAAGAACAATCGAATTTTATAAAATGGATGGATTTTTGGGTCAGGGTAGAATTCTGACAAAAGTTCTGGAAACAGAAAAAATCCAAAGATAATTTTAGTCACCTTCAATCCAGCCTTCAAATTTTTGAATGGCACGTGCCAACTGGCTGGGTCTGGATGTCTTTTAAGATCGTATCGCGGGTAACACCGGTTTCGCGTTCCAAAAACGTGACATAATTTTCCGTATGGTTTTCAGATGTTGGGGCATATCGATGCATTGCATCATACAAATTCAAATTACAATAACTTTGACAGCGTAACAATGCGCACAATGCGGCAAATCCCGTATCGTAATTTGGGAATACAGCAAATCCCCCGATTCGTGTGTGGCGCCATAACGGATTGCAAATGCGCCGAATCGTAAGTTGCCTGGGTTATTGTTTCGAAAAGATAAACTTCCTTTGTTCATGATAATTTCCTTGGGGTAAATAAAAAAATAGGCCGGAATAAATCCGTGCCTTTCACCGCCGCATTATACCAAAAATATGCAAAAAAATCAATTGCAAATTGTGTAATGCTAGGTTACCATTGCCGCATAAAAATGATTTCTGTGGTCGCTTGCTTGTTCTTACCTTTGGTCATGTACGTTTTGTACATTCCCGTTGGTGAAAACTTCGCAATCATCATGCATAAATCATTTTTTAAATAATTGCGTACCCATAAATATAGAATGTTAGAATAATAAAGATGTCTCAGAAAAATATCAGAAATTTTGCAATCGTCGCCCATATTGACCACGGAAAATCAACACTGTCTGATCGTTTGATTGAATATACTGGCGGTCTGGAATCACGTGAAATGAAAACTCAGGTTTTGGATTCGATGGATATCGAACGTGAACGCGGTATTACGATCAAGGCTCAGACTGTGCGCCTGGAATACAAGGCCAAGAATGGTGAAGCTTATCAACTGAACTTGATGGATACGCCAGGGCATGTGGACTTTACTTATGAAGTATCGCGCAGCTTGGCGGCTTGTGAAGGGGCGCTGGTGTTGGTTGACGCAACCCAAGGGGTCCAGGCTCAGACATTGGCGAATGCTTATCTGGCATTGGACAATGATTTGGAAATGTTGCCGGTGTTGAATAAAATCGATTTGCCATCGTCTGATGTGGCGGGCGCGCGCGAACAAATTTCAGATGTTATTGGGATGGATGCGACGGATGCCCTTTGTGTTTCGGGTAAAACAGGCGAAGGCGTTCCAGAATTATTGGAAGAAATCGTTAATAAATTACCATCACCACATGGCGATCCAAATGCTGAAACGCGTGCGCTGTTGGTAGACAGTTGGTACGATTCGTATTTGGGCGTGGTTATCTTGGTTCGTGTCTTTGATGGAAATCTGAAACGCGGTCAAAAAATCAAATTTATGGCGACCGGCGCAGAATACGTTGTCGACAAGATCGGTTACTTTACACCAAAAATGGTTAATACTGATGGATTAGAAGCCGGTGAAATGGGCTTTATCATCACAGGGATGAAGACAATTCACGATTGCAAGGTTGGTGATACCATTACGGATGCCCGCGCAACAGTTGAAACTTTGCCCGGGTTCAAGCCGTCTATCCCGGTCGTGTTTTCATCATTCTTTCCGGTCGAGGCGGATGATTATCCAGATCTGCGCGAAGGTGCCGAAAAATTGGCATTGAATGACGCGTCATTTGTTTTCACCACAGAAAAGTCTTCTGCGCTGGGATTTGGTTTGCGTTGTGGGTTCTTGGGTTTGCTGCATATGGAAATTATCAGCGAACGTTTATCTCGTGAATTCGGCTTATCTTTAATTAATACAGTTCCATCCGTTTTGTACAAGATGGAAATGCGTAATGGTGATCGCATTGATCTGGAAAATCCGGCAGATATGCCAGATCCAATGCAAATAATGTCGATCTTCGAGCCTATTGTTCGCGCAACGATTATGCTGCCAGAAAAGTATATGGGTGGCATTATGGCGCTTTGTTCTGAACGTCGTGGCGTCCAAGAAAATATTTCTTATATCGGTGGTCGCGCTGTATTGGTTTATCAATTGCCGTTAAGTGAAATCGTATTTGATTTTTATGACCGCGTAAAATCTCTGTCATCAGGTTATGCTTCATTTGACTATGTAATGCATGGTTATCAGCCGGCAGATTTGGTCAAGGTATCAATCTTGGTCAATGAAGATAATGTTGAACCGTTGTCTTTCTTGTGCCATCGCAGCTTTGCTGAAAAACGCGGACGCCAGATTGTTGAAAAATTAAAAGATCTGATTCCAAAGCATCAATTTAAAATCCCATTACAGGCCGCAATCGGTGGCAAGATCATTGCCCGTGAAACGATTGCCGCGTTTCGCAAAGATGTTACTGCAAAATGTTATGGCGGGGATATTTCGCGCAAGCGTAAATTGTTGGAAAAGCAGAAAGAAGGTAAAAAACGTATGCGTACATTCGGCAACGTTGAAATACCGCAAAGCGCATTTATCAATGCATTGAAAGTTGGTTAATGAGTAATTAGAAATTAGTAATTAGGAATTAATATGACGAGAGATAATGTTGTTCTTGAAAAGAGTAAGCTTTTTGCAATTAGGGTGGTGAATTTATATAAGTATTTGTGCGAAGAAAAGAAAGAATATGTGCTTTCAAAACAGTTGCTTGGATCAGGGACAGGTATTGGGGCCAACTTGTCAGAAGCAGTGTGCGGAATCAGCAGAAATGATTTTCTTGCAAAAGTCTATATTGCTTTCAAGGAATCGCATGAAACTATATTTTGGCTGGAGTTGTTGAAAGATACAAAGTATATATCTGAAAAAGAATTCGATAGCATATATCAAGATTCCATAGGATTGGTTAAATTGCTGTCAAAAATAACTAAGACAACAAAATCAGGGAAAGTTAATAATTAGATAAGCACTACTAATTGCTAATTAATAATTTCTAATTCAATATGGCGCGCCAGTTTCTATTTAATCCGTATATTTTGAATAACTTGCCAATACCAAGTACTGGCTTTGATGTGGTCCAAGATACGGCCGAGCCCCGCTTGCGCATGTATGTCACCAATCGTGGTGTCAAAAGCTTCTTTGTTCGCAAACGAGTCAATGGCAAAGACAAGCGTATTATTATTGGTAAATATCCGGATATAGAAATTTCTGATGCCCGCGATCGTGTCAATGATGTTTTGAAATCTGCCAGTGAAAAGCCAAAGCTGCATCGGAAAAAAACAGGATTTCGCAAAATAGCAGACGTTTATCTGGTTAAGAAAGTACGTCGCAGTGACGAATCGAAGGCAAAATTGGTTCGTTCAATGATTAAACATTTATCCCCGCTGTTTGATAAGAGTGTTCAGGATATTACAACGCTGGATGTATCAGAAACATTGGCCAATATCCAAGGCGCAGCCGTTCGTAATCGTGTGCATGAACTGTTGCACAGTATTTTTAATTTTGCCGTTGATGGCGGATATATCACCAGCAATCCTGCTGCAAACGTCCCTAAGATAAAAGAACAGCGTCGCGTGCGTCCATTGACCAAATCTGGATTTGATAGATTACTAAGTGCGATTAACAAGGAAAAATCTCGGAATTTACGTGCGGCTTTTTTAATGCTGATTTATGGCTTTGCACCTAAATCAAAAATATTTTCGATGACCTGGCGCGATTTGGATTTTAATCATTATACATGGAAAGGACGTCCTTTGTCCGATGCCGCAGTTGTCTTGTTACAAGATTTGCCACAGGATGGAAAGTGGGTTTTCCCAGGTCGCGGCGGGCGACATTTAACAGATCCACGTATGGCATGGAAGGCGATCGCGATGCGCGCCAAGATACCAAATTTAACAATGGACGATGTGTATAAATACCTGACAAGACAGCTGACGTGGCACGCCGATAGGGAATCTTTCCGAATGAATATGAATAATTTAATTGATAGTATAATTATGTGAATGTAGGCATATTTTTGTGATGTTGGTTGGTCGCTTGACTGCGTCTTCGCGGCAAACACAACGATCATAATTCGTTTCACTTTTATGATCTGCTTTTTGTCAACATTTGTTATCGTTTGTTATAATTTCTTGACACCTATCTCAGGAAATGATAATTTGGAGTATTGACGCCCGCGGACGGGCTTACAAATTTAACCAAAACAAAGGATTAAAAATGTCAGTTTTTGATAAAGTTAAATCAATCGTAGTAGACAAGTTAGGCGTAGAAGCGGGTAAAGTGGAAATGAAATCAGCTTTCGTTAATGACTTGGGCGCAGACTCTTTGGATGTTGTAGAATTCGTGATGGAAGTTGAAAAAGAATTCGGCATCACAATTCCAGACGAAGAAGCAGGTAAAATGGCAACTGTTGGCGATGCTGTAAAATACATCGAAGCTCATGCTAAACCGGCAGCAGCAAAACCAGCAGCGTAATATCAAGAC